>JBBAGC010000380.1:0-2828 GCA_041655115.1 Spirochaetota bacterium
ATTTTGTGCAATAATACTTGGAAAATACGGATTAAATCCGGACTTAACCCTTTTTGGAGTGCTCATTCTCATGACAGTGCTTATTAATTATTCAGCAATTGTAAGAATGACTACTCTTTTTAAGATCATCCAAAAGATGGAGAAAGAGGATTAACCCAATGGCTCTTCTGGGGATTCATCTTATTGCAGATTTTTTTGAATGCGATTCTTCTGTAATTAACAACATAGAGTCTGTTGAAAAAATACTGACTGAATCAGTGATCATTTCAGGGGCTACACTAATTAAACCTTTTTTTCACAGGTTCAGCCCACAGGGAATAAGCGGAATTATTGTTGTAGCAGAATCCCACTTTTCCATACACACCTGGCCTGAACATTCTGCAGCAGCTGTTGACATTTTCAGCTGCGGAGACTTTAACCATATTGCTGCTTTAAAACTTATAAAAGAAAAAATAAAATCAGCTAACAATTCAGTTGTTCAAATTGCACGCAACTCTATACAAAGTAATGATGCAAACAACCCTGATTTACAATATAAAAAAATTATCCTCTAAGGAGTCCATCTGATAATGCAGATCGCACCATTGAGAGGCAACATGTTATTTTAATATGACAAAAAAACTTCCTATACTTGTAATAATACCCCATGGAGGCTACAGCCTGCCAGAAGAATTGGCAGACTATCACGCCCTTTCCCCTGTTGATCTTTTTTTTGAATCAGATGGAGGCGCAAATAGAATCTTCAATATAGATAACAGGGTAAACGCCCTTGTTAGCACAGAAATATCACGCCTCTTTGTGGACACTGACAGAAGCTATAAGGATGTTTTCCCTATTACAAAAGACGGTGTTATTAAAAAATCAACATCAATGAATAAACCTGTGTTCAAAGGAAAGTATTATCCTGATGAAATTGCCCTGGCAAATATTATTAAAAGATACCACAGCCCCTTTCACCAGAAAATAATAGATGCTATGGGAAAAAAACCCAGGCTCATACTTGAATGCCATACTCACATGCCTGTTGGCTCTGCAAATGATCCTGATAGTGGAATGCCCAGACCCCTTGTTATTACCGGATACACAGCTGATAATCGAACAGAAACTAGAAGAACAGCCACTGTTGACATGGCTGCAAGCCTTGCTTCTCTCATGGGGAAAGCTCTGGAAAAGGAAGGAGATACTGTTACAGCTTCATACAGTCTGGATAATAAACATAACACTGGTTATATTTTAAACACCTATGGGAAAAGAGAAATTCCAATGCTTTATCTTTCAGTATCAAGGTCATTGTTTTTGACTAACAGATACTTTGATATTAAAAATATGGAGATTGATACAAAACGTCTAGACAGATTAAGAGAACTGACCTACGGAGCAATTGAAAAGTTTTTTAAAAAACTATAACTGACTAAATAATGTTTTAAAATTAATTCCCCAAAGAAAGGGAATTAATTCTTTTATAAAAAATACTTATTCAAAAAACCTTGTTTTTTCAAGTTTTTTTCCAAGATCCATAAATGCCTGCAAAACCTTGGGATCCATCATATGCTTTCTGACATTTTCATTCGTAAAAATATTTTCCATTTTTTCGCTGCTTTTCTCAACTTTTTCAAAATCAGCTTTAAGCTCCTCTGGGGGATTGCTATCCCATTTGTCAATATCAGGATACTTGGCTTTAAGTTCCACACTCTTATCTGCAAGACCAATAAAGCTTGTTCCGAAGTTCTCAATAGCCTTGACAAAATCATCAGGGCTGTTTGCTTTTTCAACTGCTGAAATATAGGCATCCTGCGCAGAAATCATTTCCTTGATAAAATCCTTAACATCGCCATATTTCCCACCACTACCTCCACATGCAACAAGAGATAAAATTGTTACTGCATAAAAAACTGATACAACTCTCCTCATATATATTCCTCCTTTATTAAGTGCAATTCAATGCAGTTACATAATCATAAGACTCAAGTGCAGCAACTGCTCCATCTGCTGCTGCCATAACAATCTGTCTCCTGGAACTGCTCCTTATATCCCCTGCTGCAAACAACCCTTTTTCCAGGGTTCTCATCCTCATATCCACCACAACTTCCCCGCATTCATTTAAAAGAGAGCTGTCAAGAAATGCTGTATTAGGCACATAACCCACAAAGATAAAAACCCCGTCCACATTAATATTATTGTTTAATCCGCTTTTATTATTCCTTATTGTTACTGATTCAACATTACCTGTTCCATTTATGGAAGCAATTTCAGAGTTATAAAGCAGCTCAATTTTATTGTTCGCAAAAACCCTATCCTGGAGAATTTTAGCTCCCCTGAACTGATCCCGCCTGTGTGCAATATATACCTTGCTGGCAAACCTGGTAAGAAAAAATGCCTCTTCCAAAGCAACATCTCCTCCACCTGCAACCAGAACTTCCCTGTCCTTAAAAAACGCCCCATCACATGTTGCGCAAAAAGAAACCCCTCTGCCAAGCAGCTCCTTTTCACCAGGCACATTTAGCTTCCTGTTATTTGCCCCAGCTGCAATAATTACTGTTCTCCCTTTAAAAACACCCTCTCCTGTATTAACTAAAAAAGCCCCGCCCTCTTTGGCTATGCTAATAACTTCACCATTGATAATATCAACACCAAGACGCCTGGCCTGAGCCTCCATATCAGCCATGAGCTTCCAGCCCTCAACAGGTTCAGCAAATCCTGGGTAATTTTCAATTTCAAAAGAGGTTATAACCTGTCCTCCAGGGGAAAGCTTTTCAAGAAGCACAAGATCAAGCCCTGCCCTTTTGCCATATATTGCCGCACTTAGCCCGGCAGGCCCGCCACCAATA
>JBBAGC010000381.1:0-2820 GCA_041655115.1 Spirochaetota bacterium
TCTTGATCGCTCTGATATAAACACTGACGAAATAATACCTGCGAAATATTTAACTGAAAATACAAAAGAAGATTTAAAGCCATATCTTCTTGAAGATCTTGACCTGAAAGGGTTTAACAAAGCAGAGAGTCTTAAGGATGTTGGAGTAATAATAACCAGAGAAAACTTTGGGTGCGGATCATCACGGGAGCATGCTCCATGGGCGCTTGAGGTAAATGGAATAAATATTGTTATTGCAGCAAGTTTTGCCAGGATTTTCAGGCAAAACATGTATAATTGCGGGATGATGGCTGTAGAGCTTCCTGCTGAAACGATTGATTCTATTTTTGATAAATTTTCACACAGGGAAACATTTCTGGAAACAGATATGTCTAAGTGTGTATTTACCATAAAATCAGGATCTGATGAGCTTACAGTTGATTATGCTATTTCTGAATTTGATAAAGAACTTATAAAGGCAGGGGGATGGGTTAATTACGCAGATAGTCGTTATTAATTTTTTTCAACAAGGTTAATATTTTTACTGCTTGTAATATCCCCATTTATTACAAATGGCATAATATACCATTTTCCGTTTTGGTACTTATTAAGAAATGCAACTGCAGGGCGGGGGATGTCTTTGATAAAATGATTGTTAAACTCCAGCTTCATCTGCATATCTTTTGCATTTAAATCTTTTTCAAGGATCCCATTTAAAGATAGTCTTATATCTTCAGAATTAAATATAAAAGAATTTATATTGTATTTTCCTGTATCTAAATCGATGTTCCCGTAAATTTTATTAAATTCAAGATCCTTGAGCTTGTACCTTAGCTCGGCAAGGAATAGTATTAAACCATTTTGAACACCGGTATTTACAACTTTTCCCTTGGTAATGTTAAAAACTATTTTTCCTCTGATATTCTCTTCAGCATTTTTTCCCGGGATAATGGAAAGTGTTGCATTTCCATCTGCAAACCCGAAAAACCTGTTTTTGAGATTTTCATTTTCGTATGGAAAATCCTGGAGTTTAAGCTCTTTAAAATCCAGGGAAGTCATGATGGATGGCACAGAATCAGAAAGATTCACCTGACCGCTTCCTGAAATTATACCGCTTAATGTGGAAGTGTTTATTTTATTTATAAGAATCTTTCCTCTATCAAAGCTAAAATCAAGGTTGGTATTCTTAAACTTTATTTTATCGTAGGTGACATCATTTAAAACGATTTTTCCATTTACTGCAATATCCGTTTCTTTCCTTGAAGTAATTTTTTTTGTGGACAGGGACTTTTGTCTGTTAAGTATTTCATTTAAGTTGATTTTATTGCTTTGAAGAAAAACATAAAACGAATTGAAGTTTTCATCAGTTGTGGCTATTGAAAGAGTGCTGTTTTCTCCAAAAAGTTTAACCGGTATATTTTCTTTTTTGAACTCATTATTATTTATTGTAATTTCAGTTGAAAGCCCACTGAAAATTTCACTATCTTTTATTAGTCCGCATTCAGAAAAATCAAGAAGTCCGTTGTATTTTTTCCCATCAAAAGAAAGGTTCCCTTTTACACCACCATAAAGTCCATTTGGTAAAAAATCGAGAAGTATGCGTAAATCAGAAATAGTGGCATAGGTGTTTGTAGCTTTAAAACTAATAAGACTTCCTCTCATTCCTGAAATAACAAGACTATTCAGATAAAAGGAAGTGCTGTCTAATTTTCCTTTAACATCATAAATTGAAACAAGCAAGGTGTTAATATCAACGTTACACCATCCGTCAACATTGACTTTTTTATCTGTTTTTTTAAGAGTTGAAAAGCCTTTGACTCGACCTTTGACATAGTCGGATGTTATTTCCAGATTGTCAACTCCTGCAGTTACTGTTTCATATGCCAGATTGGGATCATTTTCTGCGAATCTGTAAACCCAGATAAGGGAGCACTTTTCAAGATCAACGTCACCTTTAATGCTAAAGGCATCCACAAATGTAAGGTTAACACGAGGCCTAAGCACTCCTCTGTTTTCAGGTAGAATAATTTTTGAACTGTGAATATTGTAAATGTTGTTTTCTTTAAAATCTATTGTGCCTTCTAATTTATACTCACCCTGAAGGGGCTTGAATTTTCCTGGAAGATTATTCAGGTTTAATGTTGTATTATCAATATTGACTCTGGAAATTATTATTGATTTTCCCTTATTGTTTTGATTTTCATCCTTGCTGTTATTGCTGATATTTTTGATCAAAGTGCTGAAATTATGCTCTCCTTTATCATTGAAAAAAAAGTTTACGTTTAAACCCTTTAAGTTTATTGACCATATATGAATTTCATCCTTTATAAGTGAAAAAATTGAAAAGAGTATTGAAGCTTCTTCTATTTTTAGGAGTTCGGAATTTTTTTCTTTTTCATCAGCATTATATATGATAATATTGCTTAGGGTTACACCTTTAAGGCCATAGTTAATATTTTCAATTTCAACCCTGGTTTTGAGAGCTTCTTCTGTTTTGTTCTTGATAAAATCAAGGGCTTTTTCTTCAGGAAAAAAATATATAAAAACAGCTGCTCCTATTGTAATGAGCAGCAATAGAAAAATCAGAAATCCCGTAAAAATTTTTAAAATTTTTCTGAATTTTAAAATCATTTGTTTTTACTGGCTTCTCTTTTTCTTTCAAGAGAGGATTGTTTTTTGTAGAAGTTTACGGTTTTTTCCAGTTCTGCCATGTCCTTGCAAATAATCTTGCCACCCTCAAGAGACATGTTTTTGTCCTCAAGGAGCTGTACTATTACAGCTTCGCCTTCCCTGGGTGGTATTCCTATCATATTGATAAGTTCCTTTGAGCCAAATTCAAAA
>JBBAGC010000382.1:0-2813 GCA_041655115.1 Spirochaetota bacterium
TGAAGGCATGGAAAGACCGGATATGGATTTTAAACTTGACCATCAATATGGTAAAGGACATGATTTTATGTATAAGTATATTGTGGATAAAAGATGGGAAATGTTTCCCCTATATGAAGATGTTTTATCAGGGATTGCTTTAATGGAAAAGTTAAGTTTTTAGCAGGAGGCGATGATGAAGCCAATAAGTGTTGTTGCAAAAAAAGTAAAAGACGGATATTTGATTCCGGACAGCCCCGAGCTTGAGGGAATTAAAAGTACCGAGATAATAGTAAAAATAATTTCTAAAAAGAGTGATTCTGCTTCTGAAAAGATTATTAAAGAGAAAAAAAGCTCAAAGAAAAATCCTGCTGATGATAAATCCTGGAAAGAACTGGCTGCTGAAGCAGCTGTAGAAAGATACGAGGAAAAGGCAAAAAATCAGGTTCCATCAAAGCTGACAGAAGAACAAATAAATATATATAAAAAAAAATGGGGTATGGAAGATATAAATACAATTGATGATGTTATAAGATCATTGAAAGAGAAGAAAAAATAATGTTTATAATAGATAATAATATAATAATTGATGTGGTTACAGGAAGAAGCCCTATAAGTACAGAGTATGAATTGCTTATTAACAAGCTGCTTAAACAGGACAAAGCAGCTCTCTCCTCCTCCTCATTACATACCATTCAATACGTTTTACGAAAAAACTATAAAAATCATTTAAACAGGTATAATGAACTTCTTCCTTTTTTTAAAATTATCAAGACACCATCTTATATTGATTTAAGTAATAAGCTGGCTAATAAGGATCTGGAGGATTATCTTGTAGATTTATCTGCCCGAAGTATAGGCGGAAAAGTTGTGACATCTGATAAAGAATTTCTTGCACTGTCAGATATTGCCATAAAACCTGATGACTGTTTTAGAATTGTTGATAACAGTAATAATAAAATAAATTTTATAGATCTGAAAAGACAGTATCACAACATCTACTCTGAAGTAGAAAGGAATATAGATAATGTATTAAACCACGGCCAGTATATAATGGGGGCAGAGATTGCTGAATTTGAAAAAAAATTAGCAAAGTTTGCCAATACAAAGTATTGCTATACAGTATCTGACGGCACAAAAGCTCTGTTAATTTCCATGATGGCTCTTGGAATAAAAGCCGGTGATGAGGTTATTACTACACCTTTTACATTTATAGCCACAGGCGAAATGATAGCTCTTTTGGGTGCAAAGCCGGTTTTTGTTGATATAGATCCAAAAACCTATAATATTGATCCCAAATTAATTGAAGCAGCAATTACAGACAAAACCAAAGCAATAATGCCTGTGAGCCTTTACGGCCAGTGTGCTGATTTTGATGCTATTAATGATATTGCAGCAAGGTATAATCTCCCGGTAATTGAAGATGGAGCACAAAGTTTTGGCGCTACATATAAAAAAAGAAGGTCCTGTGGTCTTTCAACTATTGGATGCACAAGTTTTTTCCCTTCAAAACCATTGGGTTGCTATGGAGACGGTGGAGCTGTTTTTACTAATGATAATGCTATTGCAGAAAAGATAAAATGGATACGTGTCCATGGTCAGGATAGACGATACCATCACCCCCTTATAGGTATTAATGGCAGATTTGACACATTGCAGGCAGGCATAATGCTGCCCAAGCTTGATGCTTTTAAAAGCGAATGTGCTGCACGCAAAAAGATCGGAGATAAATACACAAAACTTTTAAATAAAATGTGTAACAATGTGGTTACTCCCTTTATAGAAAAACATAACACAAGTGTTTATGCCCAGTACACAATAGAGGTTGAAAATAGAGATGAGGTTGTAAAAAATTTAAACACTGCAGGCATACCAACTGCTATTCATTATCCCATACCCTTAAACCTTCAACCGGTGTTTGAATATTTAGCACAGGGATCTGGTTCATTTCCTGTTGCTGAGGTAGCTGCTAAAAAAGTTATGAGTCTTCCCATGCATCCATATTTAAAGGATGAGGAAATTGAGATGATCTGCAAAGCTGTGATAAGTTAAATTTAAGCTAATAACATTTAATACAGCATAAAAATCTTTGAACAAAAAAATTAAAAATTTTATAATAACCTAGTATAGGGCAGATTAAGACAGTGAGATCATTCAAAATTCCGGTTAAGTGGCCACAGCTATATGGTGAAGGAGATGCGGGGATGAAAGTTTTGGAAGTGATTAAGAATTAAAAAAAATACAAAACTCCCTGCCATTCTCTCTAAGTGCTTAATTAAACGAATAGTTCTTCAAGCTTCTTAGCATTTACTTTAATACAATGATGATTCTTAACATATTCACCTGCGGAAACAGAATACTTTTCAAACAATGAATCGCTGGTATATACTGATACAATTGCATCGTTCATTTTATCTACATTATTAGCACAATACTCTCCTACCCCATACCTTGTTAAAAAATCATCAGGATTAACGTTTAATGATACAATAGGAGTCATGTTTTTACATGCCTGAATAAAGGTATTAGGGAATCCTTCTTCTGTGGAAGTATTTAAAAAAACTCTTGCTTCTTTAAAATACACATCAATTCCCCGGAAACCAACAAAATCATGAATAGTTATATTATTAATATTCGCAGCCATTTTATAAATCTTTTCAGCATATTCTCTGTTTTTTTCATCAACAGGTGCAATCATTGTAAAAGGTATATCAGGATTTTTTACTGCAGCCTCAATACACAACTCTGGCCGTTTCCACGGCTCAAGCCTGCTTACCCATAAAACCCCGGTTTTTGAATCTATGTCAGTAAGGTTAATGGGATATCCATTGGTA
>JBBAGC010000383.1:0-2812 GCA_041655115.1 Spirochaetota bacterium
ATTTCCTGTACTGTTTCCATTGTTGCTCTTAATGTTTTTACAGTTGATATAATATCGCCTTCAGAGCTTGTAAGAATTTTGTTTAATGCTTCCATGCTGCTGTTAAGGTTGGATGTCATGGACAGTATGTTTTGCCTGCTTTCACCTGTTATAAGATTAAGGGTGTTAACTGTGCTGGTTATTGTTGCAAGAAGTGTGTGAACATCCTGGAGAATTGCCTCAAGGTTCACATATTCAAATCCTTCTATAACATCTTTATTCTGTAAAGGTTTTCCTCTCCTTTCAGGATTTCTAAGCTCAATAACAGGATCACCAATAATATTCTGATTCATAATTATTGCTGTGCAATCTTCGTGGAGGTCTATATCTTTTTTTATTCTCATCTTTGCAAGAAAGTGCAGGGCAGGTTTGTAAACAGGTCTTAGATCCACTACCCGGCCTATATCATATCCCTTGAGTTTAACAGAGGTTCCTTCTTTTATTGATGAAATATTTTCTATTTTAAGATATATGTCAATTGTTCTGCCAGAGAGGGAATAGCCAAGCTTTACTATAAAAAAAAGCAAAAGTATTGATAGAGGGATTAAAATAAAAAGCCCTACTTTTACTTCATTTGGATTGGTACGCGAGTTTTTCATTATCATCTGCCCCTTTATAAAATAGGCATTGGCCCTTCAATGCTATTGTCTCTATACTGAACAAGATAGGGATTATCTGATACAAGGAAATCTTTTTTTGTTCCCTGGAAAACAATTTTTCCATTAAAAAACATTATGTATTTATCAGAAATATCCATAAATTTTTCCGGTCTGTATGTAATTACAATCAGACCCTTTTCTTTATCCATGGAGCGTTCTTTTATCAGATCCATGAGTGTTAGTATGTTTAAAGAGCAGTGATTTTCCAGAGCATGTTCCATGAAGAGAAAGTCAGGGTCAAGTGCAGTTGCTCTGGCATAGGCGGTTTTAAGGATTTCTGATCTTGTTAAATCAATTGGCCGCAGCTTTTTACAGTGATCCAGGTTAAGGTCATAGATTAGAGAGTTTATTCTCTTTTTTATATCTCTTGCGGACTTTTGTGAAAAATACTCCAGGGGCAAGGCCACATTCTGCTCCAGGGTCATATTGCTTAAAAGGCCAAAATCTCCGTGTATGTAGCCTGTGTCTTTTTTATAATTAAGCTTATCCATGTAATTAAAATCTTTTAAGGAGGTACCCTTGTAATATATATCACCATCAAAATCAGTGTTTATATTTATTATAAGATGAGCCAGATGTGACATGCCACATCCTTCCGGCCCGAAAATAGTAATGCTTTCCCCTTTGTGCAAAGAAAAGGAAACCTCTTTCAGCATGGTTATTTCCTGTTGCTTGTATGTCAGTTCTGATATTTCAAGTATTGCGTTACTCATTATTATTCATGACCTTATAAATAAAATATCATTGAAACAAGTACATTTGCAATTATTGAGATAAAGAGTGTTCGTGTAACAGCTTTTGAAACATATATGGGTATTTCAAACTTTGATTGAGGCATAAACCCGTAGTAACAGCTGATTAAAGGTATTGTTATTCCAAAAATAATACTTTTAATCAGAGCTGATGCAATGTCAATAAATTTGAAAGCATCTATGATAGATTGTATAAAAACGCTGATTGGAATAAATATTACAGTAAGTGAAAGAAGGTATCCACCAAAAAAAGCAATTACAATAAATATTATAATGAGCGAAGCAATGGAAATTATTGAAGCAATTATTCTGGGAAATACTATAAAGAGCTTTGTATCAATTCCTATAAGCTCCATTGCCAGAATTTCTTTTGACCATTTTTGTACAGATATTTCAGTGGCAATTGCTGTTCCTGATCTTATGATTACAATAAGTGCAGTTGCAAGAGGACCCATTTCTCTGGCTATAATAATTACAAGTAAATTTCCCAGGAAGTCCTCTACTCCAAACTTTGGTAAATTGGTCATTGCCTGAATAATAACTGTTCCACCAAGGATTAGCGCTATAATTATAACCACAGGAAGGGCATCTATTCCTGTAAATCTGGTTTGATTTATGATTATGTTATAAATGGAGCGGAAGCGCAGGTATTTGAGGGATTTGAATGATTCAAATATGGCTTTAATAAATTTTAAAAAAGAAATAATTCCTGAGTAAAGAGAGAGTATGTAGCTCCCCACTTTTTTATTTATTTTAATCAGCATAGGGTATCATTTTTTTACCAGTTATTATTGTTGCTGTTGATATATATTGCGGATTGTATTATAATTCAATATAATTTTATTTTTAGCAGATTTTATTTTTGATGAAAAAAAGAGCCGGCTTGTTTTAGACCTCACCCTCCAGCCAGACCCCATCTCCCTAACCCTTTGAACCTCAATGGACTGCACACAGGATGTGTGTGTTTCGACGTGCGACACGATGTCGCAATAAACGTCGAATGAAAGGGAACTATAGCATAAAATTTCATATTACACTTTTAACCTTTAGACTTATGAAACTAATAATTCAATACTTATTAAAAAATTTACTGATACAAAGCCCTCTCCATGTGGAGAGGGCGCGGCGGAGCCGGGGTGAGGTCTAAGAAAAGGGTTAGGAAATGGTTCAAGGCTTAATAAATTAAAAGAGCCGGCTTGTTTGGCCGGCTCTTTAGGTTAGAATTGCAGACAGGATTTAGTTGATTACCTTTACATTAGATGCTGTTGAGCAGCTGGAAGTACCAACAATTTTGCATCCCATTGATTCGCATTTTTTTCTCTGCTCGGATGTGTCACTTCCATAATATCTGCACTGATTAGC
>JBBAGC010000384.1:0-2800 GCA_041655115.1 Spirochaetota bacterium
TAATTTCCGAAGCCTTGTTTTTACCTATTCCCGGAATAGATTCCAAGGCTTTGTGGCTTGCTGAATTAATATCAAAGGGCAGAGAAATTCCAGAGAGAGAACGCTCTCTCTGTCCTGTTACCAGAATATCCTTAAAAGATTTAAGCTCCAGGTTGTCCGGGATTTTAACAGTAATGGAATAGCTTGCTATCTGTTTTGCAAAGGAGTAGTTGTCCCTTTTATCCAATACCAGGTTGTTCTTTAAAACTGTTCCTGCAGGGTATATTTCTTTCAGCATAAAATTATCAATATCTTTGCGAATTTTTCCCCGAAAAAATTCAAACCTGTTAAGCAGGCCTTTGTTTGTTACAGGTTTTTCATTGTAAAGCCCGGTACCAGGATATGGCAAAAGTTTTCTTATATTTATCCTCTTTACAAGCAGTCCCATTTCAGCAATCTGCACCAGGTATTTATAATTGGTTTTAAATGTTTCAGCAGTTTCCCCTTTAAGTCCCTGAATAAGATTTATCCCTGGTAAAAGCAGGGGTATTCCATTAACTCTGTGGCCGCATATTTCATTTATAAACTTAATGGCAAATATGGTTTCCTCTGGTGTTGTTTTAAGCCTGTTCTTTTGTATTACAGAAAGGTCAAAGGATTCAACGCCAAAAGGAAGGGTGTCTCCAGGGGTTATTGCTTCAGCAATTGAGGATATAATAGAGGCAGATTCATCCGGCCAGTTTACGATTGATCCGGGATTCCCATTGTCTATATTCAGTACTTCAATAAGTCCCCTGTCTCTTCTTTCTTTCAGATGATGAAACAGTTCTTTCACTGCTCCGGGATTTGGTCTGGGAAAATCTTTGCGAAAATCCTTCATTGGACTTTTGTACTGGATAATATCAGCCTGCCTTCCCATGCGAAAACGCTTTACACCGCATTCAATAAGAGCATCAACTTCATTGATAATATCCTCTATCTCTCTGAATTCAACTGCGCCCATAAGCCCTTCAGAGCAGAAGGAGCAGTGTCTAAGCCTGGGACAGCCTCTGCCTGTTTCCATTTCGCAGATGATGTGAGGATACCATGGGTGTTTCTTTACAACATCAGCTCCCAGCAGGCTCCATCTGGCAATTTGTTCTGTGCTCCTTCTTCTGTCTTCTCCTTTTCCTTTAGCTTCAGTGTAAGCAAAATACTCTATATCATTATTTACTGCTAAAACATTTGGTCTGTGAAGCTGTAACATGCTGCTCACAAGTCCGCCTGCTGCAATTTTGAAATTCCGGTTAGTATCTAATATTTTAATAATTTCAGGAACAGTGCCTATTTTTGCTCCCAGGTATTTTCCAGGAACAACAGCTCCACCTATAAGAAACACGCAGGCATAATTACCCTCTATTCTAAAATTATTATTTCTAAGAGTATCTATTGTAATATAGCTTATCTGATCTTCATCAATTCCAGCGTCAACAAGGGCTCCATAAATATATCTGGGATAGGGTGAAACAAATGGGGGTACGCCCAGACATGCAGGTTCATCTACATAGCAGTCCAGGATAAGGTATTTTTTCATCCTTTCTCCAAAAGGATATCAAGGTCTTTGTTCATATGACTTAAAATTTTGCTTTCAAGAGATTTAACAAACTTTTTATTATTTATGATCATCTTTTTTATTGCATCGGTTTTACCATATCTTTTTACCAGGTCTTTGATTCGGGTGTCTATTGAAACAACCTGGTTGTGCATTACCCTTTTATCAGCATAGTAGATGATTTCTTTTTCTGTTACAGGGCCATCAGGATCAAAATCGGAAAAGACAACATGGCTTTCAACAATTTCTGCAATTTCATCATACCCCAGATTTCTTAATATTTCACCACCTTTAAGATCATGCCTCAATTCCTTGTTTATTATGGAACTGGTTTTTGCAATATCGTGGAGCAGGGCAGATGCAATTATAAGATCCAGGTTTAGTGAGCTTTTTTCTTTCAGATTTTTGTATATTAATACAGAAACCTCTTTTACCTGTATGGAGTGTTCTATTATATTGGGGAACATTCTGTAATCATGGATAATTGAAAAACATTCCTGCTCTGTAGGGATTTTCCCATTGCCTGTCATAATTATGCCTCTTTAAACAGACTGTATATAAACAATTATATATAGTCATGTCTACTACATTTTTGATATTTTTTAGCTTAATATCCTGTTCTTTATTCGCAGCAAGCCTGGTATTTTACTTAATATATGTATTGACAATAAAAGGCTGTTAAATAATTTATTCTTTTGCTGGTAAATGTGACATAATTTATCTCTGTATATATAAAGATTATATTGAACTCCTGGAGAAGCAATTAAATGAAACTTGAAGATTGTAAAAGATGTAAAAATCATATGGAGCTTAGGAATTTTCAGGTTCTTTGTAATTATGGTGGGAATCTCTCTTCTATGGCTACTACAGAGGATGAACGAAACGGTGAATACCGAGTGCTTGCCTGTCCTATGAAGATTAAGGTAAAGTGATCTGTTGCTGGAAGGGGTCAGAGCCTGCAGACCCCATCTCTCTAATCCTCTTCCCTGTACCAAGGAAGAGGGAATTGTGACATGAATTTTTTGTAAGTTTTGTAAGTTTTGTAAGTATTGGATTTTTTAGTTTTATGAATCTTAAGGTTTAAAGTGTAGCCTGAAATTTTATGTTTTTCTGCCATTCCGGCTGTAGCGGTAGCGGAATGCCGGAATCTCATGGAGAGAATCCGTTGTATGAGATTCCTGCATTCACAGGAATGACAGGGGAGAGAATTTAATGTATGGGATTCTCGCC
>JBBAGC010000385.1:0-2799 GCA_041655115.1 Spirochaetota bacterium
TGTTGGCATAGGTATTGGTACAGATAAAAACATCTGGCCAATGCTTAAAAACATGAATTTAAAAATAATACTATTACCCCTTTCAATTATCACAGGAACCCTTGCAGGTGCAGGAATCTGTTCCATTTTTTTATCAGAGATAAGTCTTCCTGATGCACTTGCAATAGGTTCAGGTTTTGGATACTACTCACTTTCAAGCATTATTATTTCACAGGTACGAAATGAAACACTGGGGATAATTGCTCTTCTTTCAAATATATCAAGGGAAATATTTACACTCATTTTCACTCCCCTTCTTGCAAAATATTTTGGAAAGCTTGCCCCTATTGCATCAGGTGGTGCAACATCAATGGATACTACTCTCCCTGTTATATCCCGCTATTCAGGAAAAGAATATGCCATACTTGCAGTCTTCAACGGAGTAATACTTACACTTTTGGTACCATTTATCATTGCTTTTATTTATAAATTAACATAAAATATAACAATCTCCATTGATGCTTTTAACAACTATTTCCTAATTATCCTTGCTTAAATAAATTCAACAGAAAAGATAAAATTAATCAAACAGGGTTAAATATTTACCTTAATCCCCAGATTAATTGAATTAGTTTTAAAATTAAAGTCATGCTTTGTTTTTTCATAAATATACTCGCCAAAAACCCTGATAAGCGGAAATATGGTAAACTCAACACCTGCACCAATTCCATAGGCTTTAAACTTTTTAACATCACCTTCAAGATCATCCCAAAGGGCATACATAAACCTTCCATATGGATGAAGAACCGGAAGATTAACAATAATATTCATATCAAGGCCAGCTGACATTCTAAGAAATTTTCTTTCATTACCAGGTGTCCAATCAAACTTGAATTTAGTGTTCTGATAATAGGCACCTATACCAAGCTCAATCATGGGAACAAGCGAAGTATTATAATGAGCCTTAATGCCATAGTTGTAACCCTTAGGCTCTGTAGCACTACCTTCATCAATTGAACCCTTTAACATATAACCACCATAAGCACTTACATCTGCAAGTGCAAAACCCTGAGCTGGCAAAAACAGAAAAAGACCAGCTGATATAATCAGTGCTGCAAATATTTTTTTCACTTTAATCCTCCGCCAAAATTAATAGATTTTAAAATTGATTTATTTATAAAGAAAAACATCAAGCTCTTTTTTTAAGATCTTTACTTGACACCATTCCTTGCATAAAATCTCATCAATAATACAATATAATAAAAAAATAATAGTAAACAAATGAAAATATTAATAACAAATGATGATGGATATTATGCAGAAGGGATTAACACCCTTTATAAAGTCCTGTCAAAAAAACACCAGGCATACATTATTGCACCTGACAGAGAAAGAAGCGCCTGCTCCAACATATTCACAGTAAGAGACAAAATTGAAATAAAAGAGATTGAAAAGGATATTTTTTCTATTTCCGGATACCCGGCTGATTGTGTAAGCATTGGTATTCATTCAGGCATTATACCTGATATTGACATGGTTGTTTCAGGCATAAATCACGGCCCAAACCTGGGTGATGACGTTCATTTTTCAGGCACTGTTGCAGGAGCAAGAACTGCGTATATTTTTGGCAAGCCGGGAATTGCCCTTTCCATTGACAGCTATCATGAGCCATCATTATACTTTGAAGAAGCTTCTGAATTCCTTCTTGATTTTATTGATAAAGTAGATAAAAAAAATAACTTCATATACAATATTAATTATCCTGAACTAAGCAAAAACGATATAAAAGGTATAAAATATACACATCTATCCAGAAGACATTATATAGACTCATATAAAAAAGAAAATACCAGGGATGCAAGCATTTTTAAACTGTCCCTTATGGGAAAAATAAACTCTGAAATGACACCAGGATGTGACAGTGCAGAAATGGCTAATGGTTTTATTTCAATAACACCCCTTACAATTGACAGTACAGATTACAAGTCCCTTAAAGAGCTAAACAGAAAAACATAGGCAAATGGCGCATGGATGACACAAGCAAAATTAACAAAATTATTAAAGCTGCTCAAAACAGCTTTTTTATTAAGGATTATGATTCTGCAATTAATAAGTTAAAATCAGCTGAAGTTCAAGACAGAGACAATCCGGAAATACTTTATAATATAGCTATAGCATACTGTCGCATGGAATTTTATAATCAGGCTCTGGAGTATTTTAGCAAAATACTTTCCCTAAAGCTCATCTTCATAGACTTAATAAAAGTTAAAAAACTAATAGCTTTCTGTTATATCAACATAAAAAACTATGCATCAGCCCTCGAATATCTTAATCAGATTAATACTGAAAAAATTAAAGACACCCAAATTCTTGCCATGAAAGCATACTGCCACGAGAAAAACGAAAACCATGACAAAGCCCTTGCCCTGCATAAAGAAATTCTGCTCATTGATAAAAAAAATTTTAACTCCATAAATGCCTGTGCATTTATAATGGCAAAAAAATCTAAAAACCTGGACAAGGCTCTTAAATTAGCACAGGCTGCATGCAACAGCGATAAAAACAATGGAGCTTTTTTTGATACAATTGGGTATGTTATGCTTAAAATGGGCAACCTTAAAAAGGCTGAGGCATACTTAAAAAAAGCTGAACAGATAAAACCCTTTAATGATGAGATAAAAGAACACCTGCAGGAATTATACAATCTTAAAAAAAACATACACATAAATAAATATTAACTTTCCACCAGGAATCAATAAACTATCCACATATTAATAGCAGCTTATCCACATAAATAAATACTTATAAACACCTTATCTC
>JBBAGC010000386.1:0-2798 GCA_041655115.1 Spirochaetota bacterium
GGCGATCATTTTGGAACTGTTTGTATTAGACTAAAAAATAAAAATCCATGCTCTGACCCCATAGACCCCATCTCCCTAACCCTCTTCCCCATATGGAGAAGAGGGAATTGTGGCATGAATTTTTTGTAAGTATTGGATTTTGAGTTTCATGAACCCAAAGGTTTAATATCCAAACCTGCAATTTATGTTACAGAGCCCTCTCACTAGGGAGAGGGCTCGGCGGAGCCGGGGCGAGGTCTTGAAGAAGGCGGGGTCTGGGGTCAGAGCCCCCTTTTTTAAATAGTAAATTGTATAGAAGTGCAGGAAAAAACAAAAAAAGCCTCCATATAAATGGAGGCTTTTTTTTATGAGCGGGTGATGGGAATCGAACCCACGCTATCAGCTTGGAAGGCTGAAGTTCTACCATTGAACTACACCCGCGTCAATAAAATGTAATAGATAATTGAATGGCATATGAGTCAAGAAAAAATATTATTTTTTCTCAAAAAAGCCTTTTCTCCTTGACAGTTATGTCTCTTTAGGTTAAAAGTGGGGAAAAGTGGTGATATTTTCCATGTTCAGGGTAAATCTGGTAATAAATTATGTTTATGGGTGAATATTCTCCTGTTCTTGATGAAAAAGGAAGGGTGGCAATCCCTGCCAGGCTCAGAAAGGCCTTTGGAGAATCCTCTATTGTTGACAGGCTTGTTTTGACTCACGGCTTTGATAAGTGTGTTATGGCTTTTCGTGAGGATGACTGGAAAGATTTTGTGGAAAAGAAGCTTATGCCCTTGTCGCAATCTGACCCTAAGCATAGAATGAGTGTGCGGTTTCTTGTTGGTGGTGCAATTGATTGTGAGCTGGATAAGCAGGGGCGTATGGTTATTCCCTCCTATCTTTTGAACTATGCCAATATTAAAAGCGATGTTATTATACTTGGTTTATACAATAAAATAGAAATATGGTCAAAAGAGGTTTATGAAGAATACAGACCCAAGGGTGAAATTCTTGATTCCTTTGCAGATGATCTGGGCATTTAAATGAAGCGCACCCCAATGCGACATAATCGGGAAAACACCCGGAGTGTGGATGAGTTTTACAATCAGGATTATGTTCATAAGCCTATCCTGTGGCGCGAAATTGTTGACATCATAGCTGGTTCTTTGAAAAAAGGGGAGGGTCTCCTTGTTGATTCTACAATCGGAGAAGGGGGACATTCAGAAATACTTTTGAAGGTTTTCCCGGAATTGAAAATAAGGGGATTTGAAAGAGACAGCACTATTCTTGAAAAGGCAAAGTTAAGGCTTTCATCATACAAAGAGCGGGTTGAGTTTATAAATGATAATTTTTCAAAAATGGATGAGTATTTTAAGGATTCAGAAAAACCGGATTATATTCTCTATGACTTTGGAATTTCATCTTATCATTTTGATAAAAGCAAAAGGGGATTTTCCTTTGCAGCAGATGAGCCCCTGGACATGAGGCTGGACAATGCTGGTGTTACAGCAGCCTATGTTGTTAACAATTATCCTGAAAGGGAGTTAGAGCGGATAATTATGAAGTATGGTGAAGAGAACTGGGCAAGAATAATTGCAAAGGTTATAGTTGAGCGAAGGAAGAGCGAGCCTGTGGAAACAACAGGGCAGTTAGCTTCCATTGTTCTTGGTGCTATTCCTAAAAGGTTTCATGTGAAAAACATACACCCTGCAACAAGGGTTTTTCAGGCTTTGAGAATTGAGGTTAACAGTGAGCTTGAGGCAATTGAAGAGGGGCTGGAAGCAGGCTTTCATCTGCTTAATAAAAGTGGAGTTATGATGGCAATATCATTTCATTCCCTTGAAGACAGGCTGGTAAAGAATTATTTCAGGCGTCTTAAAAAAGGCTGCCTGTGTAAAAGTGATCCTGGTCAATGCAACTGCAGATATAGTTCATTTGCAGATGTTCTTACAAGAAAGCCGATTTCCCCTGATGGGAATGAAGTTTTATGGAACAACAGGTCAAGGAGTGCAAAGCTGCGGGCTGCTGTTAAAATCAGTGATTTACCAGAGGCAGGATGAAGTACTTTCTTATTGTTATAATGATGAGCTTTTTCATTATTACCTATGTGTGGCAGAATATAGAAATAATGAAAATGAAAATGGAGTACAGAAAACTCATTGATGTTGAAATGGATATTTCTGAGGAAAATGACAGAATAAGGTTTAACCTTGAAAGTCTTAGAAGTTTTAGAAATATGAAAAGCTTTGCAGAACAAAACAGGCTTAAGCAGATAGGCCCTGATGATGTGATAAATATAAATATTGGCAAAGGGAATAAAAAAGAAAAAAATGAAGATTAGCGAACTCATTGAGCTTTCAGGAAAATCTGTATATCCTTTTCAGGGCTTTGTATTTGAGGATAGCGATGTTTCTTCCATAGAATACGATTCAAGAAAGACAAAAGCAGGTTCGCTTTTTGTTGCTGTTGAGGGACTTGAAAGCGATGGGCATGATTTTATAAATGATGCCATTAAAAACGGATGTAAAGCACTTGTTGTTTCTTCAAAAAGGGGTGATGAATTCAAGGCACTTGCAGAAAAGGGCATTTCTCTTCTTTTGTCAGATGATACCAGGAAATCCCTTTCCAGGCTTTCCGCTGTTTTTTGCGGAAATCCTTCAAAGAAGCTGCATATTACAGGTGTAACAGGGACAAATGGTAAAACATCAATTACCTATCTTCTTGAATCGGTTTTTGCTGAATGTGGCATTAACTGCGCTGTTATGGGAACTATAAACTACAGGTGGGGAGGCCGTCAGGTTGAGGCTTTAAATACCACTCCT
>JBBAGC010000387.1:0-2768 GCA_041655115.1 Spirochaetota bacterium
GCAAAAGAGCAAGGCCTGCTCCTGTTGAAAACCCTGCTATGGCAAATTTCTTTGTGCTGTTTTTAATTGCAACATAGCCTCTGTTTACAGATTCATACCAGTCCTGCCATCGCATTGATGAAAGATCATCCGGTGATGTGCCATGCCCTCTAAGCCTTACTCCATATACATCGTAGCCAGCCTTGAATAATTTTTCAGCAAGAATCTTTATCTCTTCTGGTGCTGCCATGTATCCGTGTATAAGCAGAACCCCATATCTGTTAAAAATACTTGTCATGAAAAATGGTGAGCCTATGTTTTCAGGTTTGGATTCATCCTTGATAAAATGGGTTTTGTAGTCCTCCTGAAATATTTTTAAATCGAGCCTGGCAAAGGTGTTTTTTATCTGGCGCCTTATAAGAAAGGGGGGTTTTATCATTATCCATCTGAGCATGTTTGTAAGCTCTTTTAATGGCTCTATTTCATTATTGAGTACTTCTACAAAATTGTCTTTGCGGATACTGTGAAAGTTATAGGTAGGAGTAAATTTTGACTGATTTTTTATAATTTTTTCTCCATCAAGTGTGACAATCTTGTTTGCCACAGCCTCTTCCATGAAGCTGTCGTATTTTTCATGGAAAACATCTGCCCCAACATTTTCAATTTTTTTTGCAAGGGTGGAGTGAAAATTGCTTAAATTCAGCTCCTTTATTTTTTCAATGGCAAGGGAGGCTCGGTTTTTGAAATCATAATCGCTTATTGTGGTATGGGGATGCTTTTTTAGAATATAGGCGAAAATATGATCATGATTGACTGTAGTCATTGCATAGATTGATTCCATATATTTTTGCATTATGACCAGGCTTTCTTTTTTTATATCAATTGAGTTAATATAATCTTCAAGTTCAAGCCCTTCTCTATCTTTAAGTATTTTGCTTAATCTTTTTTTTCTGGTTAAGTAATTTGCAACGTAAATAGGGTCTCCAAAATTTATGTCAATATTAACACCTTGTGCAAGCATGGTGCCTTCAATTTCAAGTTCCTCTGCAAAGCGGCCTTCTGTTGGACCGGTAAATTTTTCTATTATCTTTTTAATAGTATTGTTTCTAGCTCTTATAGGATAATAGGTAATGTTTACAGGCACAATTGCTGTTGAGCCTTCAATAATTGCAGTAATATCCTCATCTTTTATGTCATATTTATCTTTTATTAGGTTAAGTTCATCGTTCTTTCCATTTTCTACAAGATTGCCTATTATCTGTCTGAACATTTCAACGCGGAGAGCGATTCTTGCAGCTCCTGTATGTGGAGGTCGCCTGATTCCTGTGTTGTAAACAATAAATTTCCCCTTTTCTATGAGCTTTTTATCCTTAATCATCTGCCCTTCCGGGAAAATTACAACTGACATTTTTCCAGTTAAAAGTGCATTAGCTAATATTTTGTCTCTGTCAGGGTCTTTGGTGGAAACAGCACCAAGTTTTTTTAAAAGAGCTCCTAATTTACCTGAAAAAAAAGTTGAACTTGCAAGGGACAAAGCTAACTGACCAGTGTATTTGTTAAGGATGTATGGGAAAAATGCGGTTTCAATTCGCGTAAAATGATTTGCAACATATAGAACATTTTTTTTTGGGACATTTTCTATATTATGGACCCTTATGTCAGCTTCTGAGGCCTTAATAGCAGTATCAACTGTAAGTTTTGCAGTTTGAAGAATTAATTTTGATAGAGGCATTTTTGAGTCCTCCTGAGATTAATATTTTTTATTAATATAGTCAAAAATTATTTTTTTGTGATCAAAGGCCATTTTTTCCGGAATGGCATCAAGAGGAAATATCTTTGCTTCCTTTGCATCATCACATCCAAGAGGTTTTCCCTTTGCGCTTGCAATAAACACTGTAGTGATTGTATGTCCCCTAGGGTCTCTTGAAGGGTCTGAATAGGTGTGGAACTGGCGCAACAGACTTATATCAAGGGATGTTTCTTCTTTTGCTTCACGAATTGCAGCGTCTTCAAGGCTTTCTCCATAATCAACAAAGCCTCCTGGAATGGCCCATCCATAGGGCGGATTTTTTCTTGAAATAAGAACAATTCCTTTTTCAGCAGTGCTGTTTATTTCGATTATTATGTCAACAGTTGGCACCGGGTTTTTGAATTGAGTTGAGGCCATTATTTTATTCCTTGTTAGATTAGTATTTTTTCAGCAATAATTCTTAGAGATATTTTGTAATGCAATAATTATGTTTTTTTTGAATCAAAAAGCAAGTAAAATAGTTGTTATAAATTTTTAAATATAGAAAAGCTTAAGCATGGGTCAAAACAGTTTGACGTATTGGTTTTGATATATTAAAAGCGATATGGAATTGTTTGATTATGTTACAAATTTATAAAGAAACAAAGAGGTGTTTTTATGCATGTGCTTGAAATGTTAAGTTTAAAGGGTAAAACAGCCATAGTTACAGGTGGAGCCAGGGGCATTGGCGAATTTATTTCAACCGGCCTTGCTGAAGCTGGAGCTAATCTTGTAATAGCTTCAAGAAAGGTGGAAAATTGTAAGGAGGTGGCTGAAAAACTTTCACAGAAACATGGAATAAAGGCTATTGGTGTTAAATGCGATCTTGGGGTTAAGGAAGATATTGAGGCCATGGTTGATGAGGCAGTTAAAGAGTTTGGCAAGATCGATATACTGGTGAATAATGCAGGTGTTACCTGGGGTGCACCTACTCTTGAGTTTCCATTAGATGGATGGGACAGGGTTTTTAATGTCAATGTTCGCGGCGTTTGGATTCTTA
>JBBAGC010000388.1:0-2760 GCA_041655115.1 Spirochaetota bacterium
AGTGATTGGCACTTCATCCTATGCTGTAATAAAAAACAGGCAGATTAAAAGCGAGGAGCAAAAGCTTCTTCTCTCCTACAATGATATTCGTGCTGATCTTATAAGATATGAGAAAATTACCAATGAGATTTCCAGCCTTATGAGTGATCTTAAGCCTGAAATTGAGGAGCTTTATCAGCTTGCTGCAGGAACAAGTGATATAGGCGATATATGGACATACAGGGATTATGACAGAGAATCCATGGATGAACTTATTAAAGTTAAAAGAATGATGCCTGGTGAAATTTTTGCTATAAAAGATGTTCAAAAGGATCTGCTTAGCAGTACAGACACAATACGTACAATTAAGAATTTTGTTGATGTGAGAAGTAAAGTTGTTAATGATACTCCCTCTATTGTTCCTAATCCAGGTCATATTTCATCCCTTTTTGGCTGGAGAAGATCTCCCTTTGGGCATGGAAGAGATTTCCATACTGGTATAGATATTGCAGCTTCATCTGGTACTTTAATAAGAGCTACTGCACCTGGAGTTGTTATTTCCTCAGGATGGATGGGTGGATATGGAAGAGCAGTGAGAATCCAGCATAAGTTTGGTTTTGAAACAATATATGCTCATCAAAGGGCTACAATAGTAACCAAAGGGCAGGTTGTGCAAAAGGGACAGGCAATAGGATATGTGGGAATGACAGGTAATGCAACCGGACATCATAATCACTATGAAATAAGGCTGGGTGGTATTCCTATAAATCCATATCCATATATGAGCAGGATGTGGTAAAAAACTTGCTTTTTTTATTCCTGGTTATTTTATTAAATAATTTGAGTTAAGCAAAAAGTTTAAGTTTTATAAAGCTTGTTGCTACTTGTTTTATATTAGCTTTTAAGCATAGGATTATTGCTTTTTTAAACAGGTTCCAAAAGGGATGTATAAAATAAAAAAGTTTTTAAAATATTGTAAATAGCACCTGCATTTAAATGCTTAGGCTCTCCTATTATATTACTTCTATCCTGATTATTCTATCATTTCTGTATATTGCCAGAGCATCAGACAGGATCTATGATGATCTGTCTGCTTTCATATTTTCAGAATCAGCTGAAAAGGCTGAAAAATCCGAATTTCATTTTGTTGAAGATGAGGAGTATCTGTTTTATAGTGAAGGAGATTTAGCAAAATATGCCATAAATTCAGAATACAAAAAAAGAACAGATGATCTGGAAAAACTTAACCTCTACAACAAGGGTGCTGTTAATATCAACGCCTTTGGCTCTGCCAATCTGAACCTGAAATATGGCAAGTCTATGTTTACAAAAAAAAAATATAAGCAGTATGACAATGATGAGCCTGTATCAAGAGTTATAACTTCAGGATTTTCCCCTGAACAGACTGTGCTGCTCCATATGGAAGGGAGCGTGGGTGAGCGGATTTATGTTTATATTGATCATGACAGCAGAGAAAAGGACAACCATTATCTTATGCAATATAGAGCTGTTGATGATGATGAGCTTGTGAGGGAAGTAAATACAGGTGAAATAGACATTGCATTTAATCACTCAAAATATGCGGTTTATGATAACAGGGGCATAAAAGGGCTTGGTGCTGATTTTACCCTGGCTAAGAAAGGGCTGCGTATCAAAGGATTTGGGAGTGTTTCCAGAGGGGAGAGTGAAATAGAATATTTCAATGGGAACTCCTCACCTGGCAATATTAAACTTTCTGAGTATCAGTATTTAAAGAGAACCTGGTATCAGTTGGAGCCTTTTATAAGGTATGATGGTGTTACTTCAACACCTGGTACGGGAGAAATTGATAATCTTGTTGCAGTAACTTCTGCACCAGCAAACCCTGAAACGTATTCCCCTTTTCAGGTGAATATTAACCCTTCGGGATTTGAGCTTTATATGGATGATCAGAATCCGCATAACAACCATAATGCTATTAAGGTTTCTTTTGATGGCGGATATTATACCAGGCTGGTTAATGGAACTGATTACTCTATAAATTATACAACAGGTGTTATACAATTTTTAAGAAATATTCCTGAAAAGGCAAGAATCTTTGCTGCATATAGTGTTCAGGGAGGAACAAAAGATCCATTTGCAATTTCTCTAGGAGGAGGTTTTGCAGGTAAAACTGTAGTATTTATTAAATATGGCTATTCCCTTGAGGATATTGGAAAGCGTGATGTTTATGAAATAAGATCATATTTTTCTATAGGAGCAAGGAATATTACCTCTAGAGGGTTTTCTTTAAATTTTTATAGAGAAAATAGCAAGTTAACAGATGCTGCTGTAAAGCAGCTTTCCAGGTACAGCGTGGACAGGGATAATGGAATTATATCCTTTGTCACTCGCGAACCCTTTAGGCAACTGCTTGGCAGTGCTGCTGAAAAGATATATCGGGAAGTACAGCCTTCTGATGCTTACATTGCTTCAAAGTACAGAATAGGTGTTGATTACAATGTTGAGGCCAGGAGCTTTCAGTTAAATCATTTTAATCTCATAGAAAACAGCGTAAAAGTAAAGGTAAATGGGAAGGAAATATCGCCTTCCCTGTATAGTGTTGATTACTATTCCGGTTTCCTTGTTTTTACCAATCCAAACAATCCCCTTATTGCATCAGATACGAGCATAGAGATAAAATATGAATACCTGCCATTAGGCTCGTCTGCTTCCTCTTTTATGGGAGGTGTCAGGGCAGATTATGACCTGACAAAAGATGTACGCATAGGAGGCACTCTGCTTGTGTCAAGGGGAGCAGAA
>JBBAGC010000389.1:0-2748 GCA_041655115.1 Spirochaetota bacterium
AAACTTCGCTCCAAGGGTAAAAATACAGATCTCATGGTAATGACAGCAACGCCTATTCCCAGGTCATTGTCAATGACCCTTTATGCAGATATGGATATATCATCTATCCGAAATAAGCCTTTTAACAGAAACATTGTTGAAACCTTTTCCTTTCCTGAAAGCCGCATTAAAGGTGTTTACAACTCAATGGAAAAGTATATTAAACAGGGCAGACAGATTTTCTATGTTTTGCCACTCATTGAGGAATCAGAAAAAATTGATCTTAAGTCAGCAGAAGAGACCTTTTTGCTTCTTAAAAAAACAGTTTTCCCCCAATACAAAGTTTCACTGTTGCACAGCAAAATCCCCCGTGAAGAAAAAGATGAAATTATGCTTTCTTTCAGAAATGGCGAAACTGATATTCTTGTTTCAACAACAGTGGTAGAAGTAGGAATAGATATTCCCAATGCAAATATAATGATTATACACCATGCTGAAAGGTTTGGATTAGCTCAAATACACCAGCTTAGAGGACGCGTTGGCAGAGGTGAACATAAGTCCTTTTGTATCCTTATTCACCCGGACAATATTGGTGAAGAAGCAAAAGAAAGAATAAAAATTTTAACTGAAAATTCTGACGGTTTTTCTATTTCAGAGCTTGATCTTAAAATGAGAGGAAGCGGCCAGCTTATAGGCACAAGACAGCACGGTATTTCAGATTTTGAGTTTACAGACCTGACAAAAGATATAGATATTATTTTAAGTGCGAAAAAAGAAGCAGATATAATACTGAAAAAAAATATTTCTGTTCATTCTGAAATATGTGGAATAGAAGACCCGCATATTTCAGAAATTACAAAAAATATAAGAAAGAAAAAAATACTCGCTATCCTATCCTGAAAAAATTATTATTTGCTTAATTCACAGGCTTTTCAGAAACAGCTAACTCGTCCTGATCCTTTTTTGCATTGTTTTTTATAACATGCTCCATTGGAGGTAATTTTTCCCCTCTGAAAATAGTAAGGATCTCTTCTGCATTTAAAGATTCACGCTCAATAAGACATTTTGCAAGTGCATCAAATTTATCATAGTTATCCAAAATCATTTTTTTTGCATCTTCCAGACATTCCGCTATTATACGGTTAACCTCTTCGTCAATTATCTTTGCAGTTGATTCGCTGAAATCCTTATGCTGCGAAATTTCACGGCCAAGAAAAATCTGTTCATTTTTCTGTCCAAAAGAAATAGGCCCTATTTTATCACTCATGCCCCATTCAGTTACCATTTTTCTGGCAATATCAGTAACCCTGGAAATATCATTGCTGGATCCTGTGGTTACTTCTTTAAAAACAATCTGTTCTGCAAGATATCCGCCAAAAAGCATTTTTATCTGATTCAGCCAGTATTGAATTGAATGAAGGTGTCTCTCTTCAGTTGGCAGCTGCATGGTTAAACCTAAGGCTCGTCCCCTGGGAATTATTGTTACCTTATGAACTGAATCTGTTCCAATAAGAAGACCAAGTATTGCATGTCCGGCCTCATGGTAGGCAATAATTTCTTTTTCTGAATCAGTTATAAGCATGGACTTTCGCTCAGGACCCATAAGTACCTTGTCCTTGGCTTCTTCCATTTCAAGCATTGTAACGCGCTTTTTATTTTTCCTGGCAGTTAAAAGCGCTGATTCATTAACAAGGTTTGCGAGATCTGCACCTGTAAAACCAGGAGTACCCATAGCAATAACCTTAAGATCAACTTCACGGGAAAGTGGAATTTTTCTTGTATGTATAGCAAGAATTTTCTCCCTTCCGCGTATATCCGGAATATCAACAACCACCTGTCTGTCAAACCTGCCTGGACGTAAAAGAGCCGGATCTAAAACATCAGGTCTGTTAGTAGCTGCAACTATTATAACACCTTCGTTTGTTTCAAAACCATCCATCTCTACAAGAAGCTGATTAAGGGTCTGTTCCCTCTCATCGTGGCCTCCGCCAAGTCCTGCGCCTCTGAGACGGCCAACAGCATCAATCTCATCAATAAAAATAATGCATGGTGCGCTTTTTTTCCCCTGCTCAAAAAGATCCCGCACACGTGAAGCTCCAACACCCACAAACATTTCAACAAAATCAGAACCGCTTATTGAAAAAAACGGCACACCAGCCTCACCTGCAATTGCCCTTGCAAGAAGGGTTTTTCCTGTGCCCGGAGGGCCAACAAGAAGAACACCCGTAGGAATTTTTGCACCAATATTTACAAACTTTTTAGGCTCTTTTAAAAATTCAACAATTTCAACCAGATCAGCCTTGGCTTCATCTGCCCCGGCTACATCATTAAAATTTGTCTTGTTTTTAGTATCCGGATTCAACTTGGCCTTGCTTTTTCCAAAAGCCATGGCCTTGTTGCCCGCACCCTGTATCTGGCGAAACATAATGAACCATATAAAGGCAAAAAATAAAAGCCAGGGTAAAAAACTTAAAAGGCTGCGAAGAAACATATTCCCTTCTTCATCAGTGCCCTCAACAGCCACCTTATAGCTAAGGAGAATTTTAATCAACTCCGGATCATCGTAAGGTATGTGTGTTTCAAAATCATAATCCTTATCTGATAATATAAACCCAGGTTTAACATCCGAGCTTTTATATTTTCCCAATATTTTGCTGGAATTTTCGATTTTAACTTTTAAGATTTCATTGCTCTGTACTTTTTCAAGAAAAATACTATAATCAAGTGTTACTTTGTTATTTCCTGTGTTTTTTAAACTAAAAATGGCCA
>JBBAGC010000390.1:0-2736 GCA_041655115.1 Spirochaetota bacterium
GGGAGTATTCCCTTTTCTGATGTAAGATGTTTTAAAAAAGAAATTTTATGTAAAAGCAAGAGGTGTTAAATTGGCAGAAGTAACAAGTGCAATGATCAAAGAGTTAAGGGACAAGACACAGGCTGGTATGATGGACTGTAAAAAGGCTCTTGTTGAAACAGGCGGAGACATGGATAAAGCAGTAGAGTACCTTCGTATAAAGGGACTTGCATCTGCTGATAAAAAAATGGGGCGTGAAGTATCTGAAGGTGTTGTTGCTTCATATATTCATAACAATAACAAGCTGGGTGTTCTGGTTGAGCTTAAAACAGTAACTGATTTTGTTGCAAGAAATGAAGACTTTCAGGAGCTTGGAAGGGATTTGGCTATGCAGATAGCTGCTGCTAACCCTTTTTATGTGTCCATTGAAGATATACCTGCTGATGTAATTGAAAAGGAAAAGGAAATTTACAGGGAGCAGATGAAAGATTCCGGTAAACCTGAAAATGTAATTGAAAAAATAGTTGAAGGAAAACTCCAGAAGTATTATTCTGAGGTATGCCTTCTTGAGCAGGAATTTATCAAGGATGGAAGCGTTAAAATTAAGGATCTGATTAAGGAAAAAATTGCCATTTTTGGTGAAAATATAGAAATTGGAAAATTTTCAAGATTTCAGATAGGGCTTTAATCAATGTCAAAAAAACCACATTATAAAAGGATATTGCTTAAATTAAGTGGTGCAGCCCTTGCAGGGCCTGATAAAACAGGTATTAATCCTGAGGTAATTCAGCAGATTGCCTCTGAAATAAAAGAGGTTTCAGAGCTGGGTGTTGAAATTGCCATGGTTATAGGTGCTGGAAATATTTTCAGAGGAGCCATGGCAGAAGCCCTGGGCATAAATCGCTCAACAGGTGATTTCATGGGTATGCTTGCTACAGTAATGAATTCCATGGCTGTGGAAAATACTCTGGAAAAAATGAATATTACAACAAGGGTTCTTACTGCTATTGAAATGAGGCACGTTGCAGAACCCTATACCATACAGAAGTCACTTGATCATCTGCGAAAAGGAAGGATTGTGATAGCTGCCGGAGGCACAGGTCATCCCTATTTTACAACAGACACAGCTGCCAGCTTAAGGGCTGTTGAGCTTGAAGCAAATGTTCTTCTTAAGGCTACCAGGGTTGACGGTGTTTACACAGGTGATCCTGAAACTGATAAGGATGCTGAAAAAATTTCTGAAATATCGTATATTGATGTAATTAAACAGCAGCTCAGGGTAATGGATCTTACTGCAATTTCATTGTGTATGGACAACAATTTACCAATTGTTGTGTTTAATCTCTTTGAACGTGGCTCTTTAAAAAAGATCGTTCTTGGTGAAAAAATAGGAACTAAAATTTCCTGAAAAAGGATTATTTAAATGACTGATGACATTTTAACTGATGTAGAAGATAGGATGCAAAAAAGCATAAAAAGCCTTCAAAAGGAGTTTTCAACTCTTAGAACAGGCAGAGCGAATCCTGCAATGTTTGAAGGTCTTAAGGTTATGGTTTATGGCACAGAAATGCCCATGAACCAGGTTGCTACAATCTCTATTCCCGAGCCCAGGCTTGTGGTTATACAGCCCTGGGATAAAAGTAATCTGGCTGAAGTTGAAAAGGCTATTCTAAAGTCTGATCTTTCTGTTAATCCTGCAAATGACGGTAACCTGATTAGAATCCAGATTCCTGAATTAACAGAAGAAAGAAGAAAGGAGTATGTGAAGATAGCCAAAAGTAAAGCCGAGGATTGTAAAGTTGCCATAAGAAATGTGCGAAGAGATGGCAATGATATGATAAAGGCTTTGGAAAAGGACAAGGAATTATCAGAGGATGATTCCAAAATCATGCAGGATAAAATTCAAAAGATTACAGACAAGTATGTTGAAGAAGCACAAAAAATAACAGATAATAAAGAAAAAGAGATACTCAATATATAAAAAAATTAAACCTTCTGTGCTGACCTCTTTTATGCACAGGAGGGTAAGTTTTTTATTGAGAATAATTGATGATTAACTATAAAGAATTAATTAAGGCTAAGCCAATCCCTGCCCATGTTGGTATTATTATGGATGGGAATGGCAGATGGGCCAAGGAAAAGGGTTATTCCAGGAAAGAGGGGCACAGGGTTGGTGCAGAGGCTGTTGAACCCCTTATGGATTGTGCTATGTCCCTGGGAATTAAAAAAGTTTCGCTTTATGCTTTTTCTGTGGAAAACTGGGCAAGGCCTGTGTCAGAGATTAAAGGGCTTTGGGAGCTTCTGGAAGTTTTTTTTAAAAAGAAATTTGATATTATAAATAATAAAAATATAAGAATAGAGCATTCAGGGTCTCTTAAACAACTGCCCCCTTCTACAAGAAAGGCAATTGCTGATTCAGTTGATAAAACCTCTTCCAATAAAGGACTAATACTTAATTTTTGTATAAATTATAGCGGAAGACAGGAAATTATAGATTCTGTGAACAGCTGGCTTGCATCAAGAAAAGGGAATGAAAAAATTACTGAAAAAAAGCTTGGTTCTTTCCTTTATTCCAGAGATGCGACTGATCTTGATCTTCTTATAAGAACCAGTGGCGAATACAGGATAAGCAATTTTATGCTTTGGCAGATTGCCTATGCTGAACTGATTTTTACTGATGTATTATGGCCCGATTTCGGAATTGAAGATTTTTATAAAGCTATATGGGAGTTTCAAAACAGGGAAAGGAGATACGGG
>JBBAGC010000391.1:0-2732 GCA_041655115.1 Spirochaetota bacterium
TGTAACAGTTACCTTTTTATGTATTGTAGCAGCCTTTATGCCTCTTATGCTTCTTTCAGGTATTATGGGTAAATTTACAAAAGCCATACCAATGGTTGTACTGATTTGTCTTTTTGCTTCCTGGACCATAGCAATTTTTGCCATGCCAACATTTCTTAACATGTTTGCCACTAAAAAATTTGAAAAATCAGATGCAGATGAAAATGAAAATGTTCTTGAAGATGGGGAGCGTCTGGAAAAGGGAATTTTTGGTAAAGTTCAGCGCGGTTATATGAAACTTTTGAATCTGGGTTTAAGACGCAGGTATATTACAGTTATTATACTTTTTTTAATGCTTTTGGGGTCAGTGGCTCTTATTCCTGTTGTGGGTTTTGTCTTTGCTCCAGATGGAGGAGGCGAGAGTATAGAGATTAAAACCTATTTGCCTAACAGCCGGAATCTTCAGGCCAATCTAAGGGAAATCCAAAAGATTGAAAAAATTATTTTAAAGCTTCCTGAGACAGAGTTAAAGGAGTTGTATGGCAGGGTTGGCACAGAAGTTCCTCTTGGGCTTGATCCTCAACCCGGAGACGGTACTCATAAATCTACACTTTATCTTTATCTTACTCCTGTAGGAGACAGGGAAAGGACAGCTGAGGCAATTGAGACACAGCTTCGTGAAGAGTTTGATTTGGCTCAGAAAAGTGGAAGCATTACCCGTGACATGATTATAAATGTCAAAGTCCAATACCACAAACCAGGGGTAGGGGATCCTGTTAATGTTGAAATTCGGGGAACTGATTTTGTCACCATGAACAAGATAGCAGAGGAATATATGTCCTATCTGGGGACTGTTGACGGGATTTATGATATTACTTCGGATTTTGAACCTGGTAAAACCGAATTCAGGTATAATATAGATGAGGTTACAGCTTCAAGGGCAAAGGTTTCAGTACAGGATATTGCCACTGCTGTTCATGCTTCCTTTGAAGGTACAAAGGCTACAATAGTCAGGGAAGGTGAAGATGAGATAGGTGTGAGGGTTCGATTTAATGAACAGACGCGGAAAAGTATGCAGGGGCTCCATAATGTTATGATTTCAAATAATCAGGGCGGGCTTATGCCTTTGGACATGGTAACAAATAAAAAAGAGATGGCCGGGTATTCTCACATAAACAGGCTTAATTTCAGAAGGATTATTCAGGTTAAGGCCCAGGTTGATGTTGATAAAATTACTTCAGTAAGAGCCAATGCTGATCTTGAAAAACATTTTCATGATATAGAGGACAGATATCCGGGTAATTTTATTTCATATGGCGGTGAGCAGGAGAATACATCTAAGAGCATGGGAGAGCTTGGAGTGTATTTTCAAATTGCCCTTGTTGTTATATTTATGATTTTGGCAATCTTTTTTAAATCCCTGATGATACCCCTTGTTGTTATGATTGCCATTCCCTTTTCACTTATAGGTGTAATGTTTGCAGTAGTTACTCATGGTGAAGCTTTATGTTTTATGAGTGTGCTTGCCATGTTCAGTCTGGCAGGAATAATTGTAAGTAACACAGTTACTCTTGTTGAGTTTATAAACAATAAACGCCTGGAAGGACATGGCCTTACTGATGCTATTGTTGAAGCAGCTGTATTAAGGCTTCGTCCTATTTTTCTTACAACAGGTACAACAGTGCTTGGTCTGTTTCCAAGTATATACGGAATAGGGGAAAAGAATCATATGACTGCACCTCTGGCACTTGCCTTTGGGTATGGCCTGATATTTGCTACAGTAATAACCCTTTTACTTGTCCCTGCTTTTTATTATATAGCAGAGGATATAAAGAGAATTTTTTCCAGGATTTTGGGATTTGTTGGGATCAAAATGGATAGTACCCTTATAAAGGAGTATTGATAAAAAATTAAAAGTTTAAAATTAAACCCCTATGGATGGGGTTTAATTTTTAGACTATTGTTTAATTTTCCCCAATTTTTACTTGTTAAAATAAAAGTAAAAATTACATTCATGTTTTAGCTTTAAAATCTATTAAATAAAAGGTATTTTAAATGGGTTTTTTCAGGGCAGATGGGATTAAAGAATACAGGGCAATTGCAGCTAAAAACTCCGGGTCTGTAGCAATTTTATTAGAAACAAGGAATGGAAAAAATTCTCCAGCAGCAGAATTAGCTGTTCTTGTTAATAAACCAAGGCAGTTTACAATACGCATGAATGAACTCAAATTTTTTGAAAAGGCTTTTAATGGAAAGTTTTTAAAAAAAGATAAATATACCTACTGTAGATATGCTCCTATTGATGAAGAGTTTGAAATTTTTGAAAATTATATAAAGCTTAAAGAATCAGGCAGGCAGATTGCAATAAAAAAAGTTTCCTATTATGATGGATTGTTAGACAGGTAATTCTGGTTTGCAAAATTTTCTGTGAATTTTAACCAATGCGTATGAGCATTACGCCAGCGAAAATAAGAAGAATACCTGCTATCTTGGTTGTATTAACAGGATTTACATTGTAGCCTAAAACTCCATAGTGATCAAGAAGTACAGAGGCTACCATCTGCCCTGCAAGAATTAAAGCAAGCATGGATACTGCTCCAACCTTTTCCACAAGTATAACACAGGATGTAACAAAAAATGCCCCAAGAATTCCGCCTGTCCATATCCACCAGGGTGCGCCTGCAAATGCTGCTGCTCCTGGCAATGGAACCCGCGTGATTAAGGCATAAATTATCAGTGCACCTGTGCCTGCA
>JBBAGC010000392.1:0-2731 GCA_041655115.1 Spirochaetota bacterium
TTTTCCAGCTCTATCTGGGACTTGACTTTTTCAGAACCAAGGCTGGTCTTAATTATATCCTGAACTGATACAGCAAGAAAATCAAGGTTCATGCTTTGGGCATCCGGAAAAACATCAATTTTTATAAACTCATCAAGTAAATCCTGATTCAATTTTAAAGAATCAAGTACATCAGGGGCACTTTCATAAGCTGTTAAATTATCATATAAAGACTTCCAGCCATCAAAAACCCTTGTAGTAGTAAAGACTCCAGTAGTGCTGAACTGCACTGTTCTTATTGCAGAAATATACTCATCTGTAATATTAATAAAGGCTAAAATTATACCTGAAATGTTTTTTTCAACATCAATAAATTTACCCTTAATAACAACAACATCCTGAAGTTTTCCAGATGCCATAAGCTTGGCTTTGTCCATGTCTCCCTTGGAGAACCTGAGAGCTGCTTCAATTCTTTTGGCTGTTTCGCCCATTGCTTCATACTGTTGGCTCATTTTTTAATCCTGCTCATCAGCAATACATTTTTCAAGAATCTCATATTTCTTCTGAGGCTTCATATTTATGATTCTCTTTACTCTTGTTATAACTCTTGCAATATAGCGGGTTCCTGTTTTAATAACATAATATCCCCTGTCTTCAAGCCGATCTTCAACCTCTATTCTGCTTGCAGGAATAGCAATCCCTGCAGAGGGCCCGGATATTTTTATAAGATGTTCAGGAAGCAGGTACTTTACAAAAAGCCTGTCCACACCTAATTCAAGTCTTCGCATTTGCCTATATCCACTGTATTCTGAATCCTCTATCATAGACCAGTTAACCGGGCTTCTGCTTAACACAATAGCCAAAGTCTGGCTCTCATCATCTGACAATACACTTACGTAAGTGTTATTAGCCTTATAAGATGATAAAAGACCAAACAGGCTGTCATCTTTTTTTACATACCCTTTTTTTTTCTTGATGGAATATTACCACTTTTTTAAATATTATTCATAAGGAAGAAAAACCACTCCCGGTTTTTCTCACAAGTCTTAGCTGAAAAAGCTCTGACATTATTGTTTTAACAGCTACACTTTCCAGCCCTGTAAACCTTGAAATATCGGCAAAATCACCTGTACGGTTTATCCTCAAATAATCAACTATATCGCTTTCATGTTCATTAAGAGGACCTATATAATATCTGTTATTCCTGCCCAGCTCTGATCTGCAAACTGCAATTCTTTCCTTATTATAACTAGAATAGGCATTAAAAACAGAGTCAATATTAATTTCAGAAATATCGGATATATTAGCTAATTTAACATAATAATCTTTTTCAGTAGAATCCACTATTAGCTTTACAATAAATTCATCAATAAAAGATGAATCTGTAACCTTAATTCCGGCAAAATCAAGAAGAAGAACTTCTCCTTCTGATATATTCTCAAGCTTCTCTAATGCCTTTTTAAACATAATTCTTCCCACAGGTCTGGTTATAAGGTCTGGCACCTTTACTTTTGCTTCCTTTGCAGTTTCCAAAACATTTATTACCATAAACCTGCCCTATGCTGTTAATGAAATTGTTATTTGAGTGCCCTCAAACAAGACAAGCCCATCCCTTTGAAACATATAATTTCCCGCTCCACCCTTTTTATTATATAAAGCCAAAAGAGAAGCATCATTAGATCTAAGAAGAATTGTGCCTTTAAGCCTTTCCACAATGGAATTAACCTGACATAATCCATATCCAAAATCCCGTTTACTTGAAACAGGTAAAGTTAATGTTTTTTCAATCAAATCAGCAGGGCTTTTATAATCAATCCCCCTCCCTGATTCAAAACTCCCTGCTATACCAACTCCTGAATCAGATATAACAAGACGTACTATGTTTTCCTTTCCTGTTCTGTAAGTCTGAATTGAAACAAATCCTGTATCAAGGCTGTGTTCAAAAATATTCTGGCACAGTTCTGATATAACTGTAACAAAATAGTCTGTAACAGTATCATCCATCCAATATTTCAAGATTGCAGATGCCCTTTTTCTAAATCGTGATATGACAGATGCTATCACATTTACTCCCTGTCTTTCCTTGTTAGGAATTTCAGTTATTTCTATGAGTCTGCTGCTTTCACTGCTTCTTTTAAGAAAAAGTCCCTCATCAAGCTCTGCCTGAATGGTAAAAATATCGTTTTTAAAAAAATCCATCCTTGCCAGATATTGATGAATATGAATTGGAATATTTACCAGCTTTAACTTTTCGCCCCGTTTTCTAAAACAGCTCCGACCCATTAACAAAAACGAAACCATGGAATATGGCTCAATAAAACTCACCCTGGACATGTCAATCTCTGAAACATCTGCTATAATTTCCCCATACTTTGCTATTATGCCCTCAAATGTATAGGGATCACGGAACATGTCAGGAACTGTTATCCTCATATTGTTAATCGCTTATAAAAATGTATTCAAAAAATGCCTTCCATTTAATCCTTAAAAAATATTAGAGAGCATTCCATTATTATGAATCGGCCTTTTACACCCTCTTTCTAAAGCACAATATTATTAACTCCTTCTGTAATATTGCGGGAAAAGCAAAAAAGAGAATTTATAAATTTTAAAGAGATAAATTCTATTTTTTGCTTTTCATTTTAACTTGCACTATATACAATATAATGCAGAGATTTGCCATTTTATAATAATCTCATAAAAACCTGGAAAAACAATAAATAGATTTTTTAATAAAACTTTAATTAAAATA
>JBBAGC010000393.1:0-2705 GCA_041655115.1 Spirochaetota bacterium
AGTGGTTTTACCACAGCCTGATGGGCCTATTACTGAAATGGAATTTCCATTATGCAGATCAAAGGATATATCAGAAAGGACAGAATTACCGTGAAATTCCTTGCTTACATTTTTTAAAGAAATCAATTTTATCTACTGTTTCCATATTGTCTTTTCGTATTTTAATGGAACTTCAAGAATTCCCTTTTTTTTCATCCAGGAATAAACCCTGGTAATATCTTTTTCAGAAGGAACCCTTACTTCACTATATACAGTTATGGCAAAGTCTTCCTTCAACTCTTCAGGAAGGCGAAGTCTTGCAACCATAAGGTTCCTGTATTTATCAGGATAGGTATTTATAAGATTAACGCTTTTGTTATATGCCCTTGTAAAGCTTTTGGCAAAATTCTCATTCTTTTCAAGAAGATCTCTCCTGAAGCTTATAACTGTTGCTGTAATATCCAGGGATAGATCATCTGCAATAACCCTGGCTCCATCCCTTTCTGCCTTGCTTACAAGAGGTTCAGGAAGCATGGCAAATTCGACCTGGCCTGACATAAGCATCTGATACCTCAAGGGTATTCCTTTTACCTCAAGCTTCTGCAGCTTCTCCGGATTGAAATTATTAAACAGGGAAATTTCATCTAAAAAAAAATCCACAACAGTTCCGCTTGCTATTGCAATCTGCCCCCTCTTTACAGATTCAAAGCTCCTGGCATTTGACCCGGGAGAAGCAACAAGACCAAACATCCTGTTTTTACCAGAGCGGGAAGACTCAGTAAAAATCCCTGTATCAAGGGGACTTTTTAAAGCAAGCAAAGCAGTAACAGGATCACCAAAGACCCCGTGCAAAGCAGAGGAAAGAAATGCTGCTTCCTTTTCCAGAGCACTAGCAAACATTACAATCTCAATATCAAGGCCTTCATCTTCAAAAAGACCCTCTGTTTCAGCCACTATAAGAGGAAGGGAATCAATGGCAGGAAGTATTCCCAGCTTAACCTTATTCCCTCCTTTTGAACATGACAAAGAAAAAACAATTAACAAAATAACAAAAGCTTTAACAACACAAAATTTCCCATTCATATAACTACATCCATTTTCAAGAATTTATTATCTCAAAGATCCGGAATGAACCCAATATATAATCATACAAATATGAAAGAGAACAGAAGATCATCAACACTTTTTTTAAAATACAAGTGTAACCTAATTATAAAAATCATAGTATCAAAAACCTATTTTCTTCCAGTATATAAAAAAGAGGAAACTATAGGTTCAGTATCTTTGGAGTATGAATATAAATCAACTGGAAGAGAAACACCATACTTTAAAACATAAACATAGTCCCTGCTCCTGAACAGGACCTTGTCGCTCCTGCTAAAAAAAACACTGTTGTCCCTGTATTTTTTATAAAAATCATCCCATACCTCAAGTGAAAACACCCTTATAGAAAAAATAGCAGCAAAATTATCAGGCACATTAAAGGGCTGCCAGTTTCTTGCCCTTGTTGGCAAAGCAAAATAAAGAGTGTCCACCATAAAGCCTGGAGCAATAATATCCTGCTTTTCAAAAACAACATAATTCTTCCAGGTCTCTGGAAATGTTAATGCAAAGCTATGCCTGTTATTCCTGTAATTAAGCTTTGCCTTTTCATCTTTATCAATTCCAGCACATGAAAGAAAAAGCATAATGATAAATAAAATTCCTGCATAAAAATTAATTTTTAATTTCATATAATCCCAATCAAACTTTTTATTCTGAAAATATTTTCATCATACATGCAGCACAATCAAACTCTACCCTGAACCTATCCCTTCCATTGGTTAAAAAAAATGGCTCATCCCACTTTTTCTCTGCACCTTGAAGTTTACCACACAAGTTCAATTCATATTTAATGCACATTGCAGTTGTCATTACCTGCTTGCCCCTTGTATCACTGGAAATTTCAAATCCCTTTTCAATCTCCTCTACTCCGTGTCTTTTATAAAATTTTTCAGCAAGTGCATTAGTCACATTCCAGGTATAATCAATTTTCTTAAAAGGATAATTCATTGGTTCTTTTTTTATCAGGGCAGATGCAATCCTGTGATTTTTTTTTCTTTCCTCTAAAAGGTTTTTAACAGCAGATCTTCTTAAATCATTGAGAGCCGAAACCTGTATAAAATAATTACTGCCACTTTTAACTACAACCTCTTTGGGAACAAATACTGTTGAGCCTAATCTGCTGATCTGCTTTTTAATTGCATCCTCCCTGCTGCCTGAAAGGGAAACTTCCTTGGCAGAATTAATTTCTGCAAGCCCTGTAAAACCATCCTCATCCTGCAAGAAAAGGGCAAAACCTTTTTCTGTTTCATAAAAATTCACTGTAACAGAAATTTTCCGTTCTGTTTTGCTGCTGCCAAGAATTTTTTCAAAAGCACTATCATAATTGCGAAAAACATCTGCTCCTGTAAAAATTCCCTTCATGGACTGGGGAAAAATTTTACTCCCCTCAACCCTGTTTACCTTTATTCCTGAAATATCCTTCATCCTGTTATAAAAAAACAGACCATCGCCATTGTTTATCTTTTCCGTTGATTTAACAGAAAAGAAGGAATTGCCAATTTCAGAAACAGTTCCTATTTTTTTCCCCACTGACTTTGGCGAAGTTAAGGTGCCAACAGGTTCCTTTCTCCCATTGATAAAATATTCCGTATAACTGCGGTTAAATGTTCTTTCAGGATCAG
>JBBAGC010000394.1:0-2701 GCA_041655115.1 Spirochaetota bacterium
AGAGCGCTCTTTTAATCATAAAAAATCAAAATCTTTATAATGTCATCAATGAAAAGCTTTATTATAATTTTGAGCTCCAGCACAGGCCATGGATAATCAGAGAGGGGTGGAAAAATTTTAAAAAGGGATATGGCTTGCAGTTTGGAGTAAATAAAGATGGAACCAATAAAAAAACCTATGATTTTATTGTAGGGATTGAAACAAAAATTCTTCCTTATGCTTTACAAACAGTAGAGGGGTCAGAGCAGATATGGGAAAAACTGCTTGGCTCTGACGTTTTTTCAAGGGAACTTTTTTATGAAACCAGGGAAAGCAGGCTATATACATATAAGTATCCTGGTGATTCCCCTTTTCAGGGATATGAGGGTGTTTTTATTAACAAAAAAATGATGCATCTTGTAAGGGTAATGTATCATTATAAAATGGAGCCTGCTTTAGGTGAAGAGGTAAAAAAAATGATGGAAAGTATTATTATGGTAAAATAACTACCCCTTGTAAATGAGGGCTGTTTCACTGCAGTTTTCCCTGTCTTTGCATTTGTCACAATCTTTCCATATTTTTTCAGGAAATTCTTCCTTGGATACTTCAACAAAGTTGTTTTTTTTAAAAAATTCAGGCTTGTATGTTAAAACAAAAATTCGGGCTTTGGAACTTTTTCTTATCCGTTCTATAACAGATTGTAACAGCTTTTTGCCTATGCCCATTCCCTGGGAATTGCTCTCTATTGCCAGGGATCTTATCTCTTTAAGATTTTCGCCATAATCGTAAAATGTTACTACACCCTTTAATATGCTGTCAATTTCCGCTACAATAAAAGTGTGCAGATTATTGCTAATATCTTCCCTGTCCCTTTCAAGTATGATTCCCTGAAGAGCATATTGTTTTAGCAGGTTAAATATTGCTTCAATATCCTTTTCTTCTGCTTCCCTGATTTTCCCTTTCATGACTCCAGCCGAAATTAGTTTCGTTTGATTATTTGAGCATTGGCTGGAAAGGGATCATCTTTGTAAAGAGAAATTTCTGCAAGGGCTTTACGGGCATCTGCTTCAACTTTATATGGCCCTGTGTATAGCCTGTAGTTAGATTCATTTTTGGAAACAATAACAGTGTGTCCTTTGCTGCTTAAATAGTGAGCAACGGGTTTAAAGCGGGTTTCATCAAAATCATTGCCAACCATAACCACATAGGGGAACTTATCCTTGGGATAAACCTTGTCAGCTGGTTTGGAAATGCTGGTGCTTACATCTTTAACCATATCTGTAAGCTTGCTGCTTATATTACTTACTGCATTATAGGTGTTTTCATCAACAATCTTTCGTTCAGCTCCGCCTGCAAATTTAATTCCCATTACAAGACCTATGGTAAAGGAAATAATAATCAGCCCTGTTATAAAGGTCAGGAGCCTGACAGCTTTTTTCCTTGTGCGCTCCTGTTCTATTTCAAGAACCTTGGAGGACTTGGAAAAGAACTCTGTATCGAATTTTTCAAACTGAGGAGGCGTACATCGAATGTTGCGCCCTTCGTAAAAATCCATGTTTTGCATATCAAACCTGTTTTATTAAGATAGAATATAAGCTCCAGGGTAAACCCGGTATGCAGTATAATCAGGCTATTTGCTCTCCTGATTTCACAATACAATGCCAAAAAGATAGATTGTTTTGTTTGCCTGCATAATTAGTTTTTCGGCATATGGAATAGGCTTGTTTAGCAAAGAATTTTTTATAGGTGCTGGATATGGAAAAAATATCAGGCATGGAGGAAATTCATGGAATAGCGCGAATCCTTTATTTTATCTATACTTTTTTTCAAAAATTTCCATGAACTCTATTAAGGCATCTACTCCTGCAGCAGGCATGGCATTATAAATACTTGCTCTTATTCCTCCTGCGCTTTTATGTCCTTTCAGGTTTGCAAGGCCATTTTTCTCAGCTTCATTTACAAACAGTTCGTCAGTTTCATCCGAGCCTGTGGAAAAAGTAACGTTCATCATGGAACGAAATTCCTTATCCACATTTCCTATGAAAAGACTGGAGTTATCAATAAAGTCATATAGTCTGGAAGCTTTCTGTTTGTTGATCTGCCCCATTGCCTCAACTCCTCCATTTTTATTTAGCCAGTTAAAAATAAGGCCTGCCATGTAGATGGAATAGGTGGGGGGTGTGTTAAAAAGAGACCTGGCAGATGAGTGTGTTCTGAAATCGAGCATGGATGGAAGGTTTTCAGGAATCCTTTTGTAAAGCTCTTTGTCAATTATTACAATTGTAACGCCTGCAGGGCCTATATTCTTTTGTGCACCTGCAAAAATTATGCTGAATCTGGAAACATCGGTTTTTTCTGAAAGTATTGATGAGGACATATCTGCAACAAGGGGTTTGTCTGAAATTTCAGGTATTTCCTTATAGCAGGTTCCATAGATTGTGTTGTTCCAGCATATATGAACATAGTCAGCATCTTTGCTTAAATTGAATTCGCTCTGCCCTGGAATGCGCGAAAAATTATCCTTCTCAGATGAAGCAGCTATATTAACAGTACCAATCTTTTTTGCTTCAATTATGGCTTTTTGAGTCCATATACCTGTGTTGATAATATCGCATTTTTTATTAATTGTCATTATGTTCATTGGTATCATTGAAAATTGCAGAGAAGCGCCTCCCTGCAGAAAAAGAACATCATAGTTGTTGGGAATATTCATCAGCTTTCT
>JBBAGC010000395.1:0-2696 GCA_041655115.1 Spirochaetota bacterium
TATTACCGGCGAAGTTGTTTACAGCATGAGCTATCCAATGGTTCAAAAAATTTCCGAAGTTCTTGCTCCAGGCCTTTCAGAAGAGCAGATACAAAATGAATATAAAGATATTGTTGGAGAGCTTGCAAACATGATTACAGGTAATGCAATGAACCTTTTTGCATCAACAGGTAAAGTTATAGATATAACAACACCAACAGTTATTGAAGGGAAAAACTTCCAGATAACAATGATTAAGCAGACCACACTTGGAATATCCCTCTACAGTCCCATGGGTCAGCTTGAAATGAATATAGCTTTAAAATAAAGTTTTTGTACTGCCTAATCCTGTATAAAAAAGACCCTTTAAAAAAGGGTCTTTTCACATAATAACATATTAAAAATTTATAAGGTCAAATAAGATTCGACTGTGCAGTGCAATTCTCCTCATCAATAACATAATCGCCAAATACAGACGGAGCCTCTTTTTGCAGTATTTTAAGCATTTCCATGCAAACACGCCTTATTTCCCACTGTGCAGCTTTATCAAGACGCAAATTAAAAACAGTTCGCAACTGTCTAAAATTAGCTGAAAAAACAATCTGGCTTTCAAGCGCATTGGGAAGTATAAACCTGGCATTTTCTTTTTTAATACCAAGCTCTCTAAGCTTAATATAATTATTTCTTGTGTCTTCCATCATTTTTAAATAACAGGCCAGAGCCTTGTCATTAGATGCAATTTCAGGGGGTACAATAAAATTAAATTCAGCCTCATCCACATACCTCTGTGACTGCTGTGAAAAGCTGGCAAGCCTGTGCCTTACAAGCTGATGAGTAAAAGCCCTGGATGCCCCCAATATTCTAAATGAGGCAGATGCATGCTCAAGAATTGAATGATGCCCTCTTTTTATGGCGTTTCTGATAAAATTTTTTTCACTTTCATCTGTCATCCTGGAAATAGAAAGATAACAGGTGCGACCAGCTTCTTCAATGAGCTTTTCTCCTCCAGGTGTTATAGCAAGAAGAGTTACTTCCGGTTTATAAATTTCCATAACAACCTCGAATAATTAAATTTTCATGCCTGCAAAACCCAAAAAAGCAAGAGCCAAAAGACCAGCTGTAATAAAAGTAATCGGGAGCCCTTTCATATTTTCTGGAATATCTGCAAGCTCAAGCCTTTCACGAATCCCTGCCATAAGAATCAGGGACAGGGTAAATCCTGTGCCAGCTCCAAAACCCTGAATAACAGACTTAAACAAGCCAAATTCAGTTGTTACAAAACCTGAATTTATATTAAGAACAGCAACACCAAGAACAGCACAATTTGTAGTAATAAGCGGCAAAAATATACCAAGGGTCTGATACAAGGCAGGTGACACCTTTTCAATGACCATTTCTACAAACTGGACAAGAGAAGCTATTATAATAATAAATGATATTGTCCTAAGATAAATAATATCATAGGGAAGAAGTATGTACCTGTAAAGAAGAAATGTGAAAAAAGAAGCTATTGTCATTACAAATATAACAGCCAGGCCCATTCCCAAAGCTGAATCAAGTTTTTTGGAAACACCCAAAAAAGGACACAAGCCAAGCATTTGCGAAAGAACATAATTGTTAATAAAGATAGTACCTACAAGAATAGCTATAACTACCTTGATTTCCATGACCTACTCCTTTTTCCTGGAATTTATAGCATTCATTCCCCAAAGCATAAGACCCAGTGTAATAAATGCACCAGGAGCAAGTATCATTGCAGATGAAGGCTCCATACCTTCAATAAAGGTATAGCCCAGAATAGTATTCGCACCCAGAGACTCTCTGAAAAAAGCAAGTACTGTGAGAGTAATTCCAAAACCAAGACCCATGCCAAGGGCATCAGCAGCTGATGCAACAACACCGTTTTTTGAGGCAAATTCCTCTGCCCTGCCCAGGATAATACAGTTTACCACTATCAATGGAATAAATATGCCTAATGATTTATACACAGCAGGCTGAAAAGCATGGAGATAAAGCTCTACAATTGTCACATAGGTTGCTATAATAGTAATATATACAGGGATTCGCACATGAGCTGGAACAAAACCCTTAATAAGGGAAATAAGAATATTGGAACCTAACAGCACAAAAGTTGTTGCAAGAGCCATCCAAAGGGCATTTGAAATTGACGTTGAAACAGCAAGTGTGGGACACATGCCCAGACTTAAAACAAGAATGGGATTTTTTTCCCAAATACCCTTTTTAAACTCCTGAAAAAGGTTCATTTAAGATCACCCCCTAATCCGGAAATTATCTTGGCCTCTGTTAATTTAATTAAACCCTCTTTAAGCCCGCCTGAAATAGCCTTTGTGGTAATTGTTGCACCTGTTATAGCTGAAACTGCATTCTGATCTAAAAGATTATCCCTCATATCACTGGTCCAGATTCCATGCTTCACTATTGTAATTTTTTTATTCAAATCAATTCCTTTAAACTGTTCCTGAAACCAGGGCTCAGTAATACCCTCCCTGCCATAGGATTTCCCAAGAATAACGCCCCATATTGTTTCACTGCTGGCTTTTTCATTAACCCTAGCTCCCAGTCCAGGTGTTTCTGATTGCTGCACAATAGATATTCCAAGCATAATATTGTTTTCATCCACCCCAACCATGGATTTAATATCACCACTATACCCATAATTGGTGGATATAAAAGCATATCCGGTTAAAACTTCATCA
>JBBAGC010000396.1:0-2694 GCA_041655115.1 Spirochaetota bacterium
AATAAAGAATATTGGTAAAATTATTGCTCTTGAAATACTTTTAATATTCATAGCGAACCCTCCATTCCACAAAGTCATTATTTTTGTAGCCTGAATAATAGTTGTTTTTTTGCACAGTAATATAGGCGTATTTGATTTCACAGGAAAGATGATCATTGTATTTATAACGCACAAGAGGGCTTACTACATAAAGAGAGGCAGATCTGTTTATAATAGCTGTAAGGGATGTTTCAATTTTTCTCTGAAAGAAATGTTCATTTACTCTTATTGTAATAATATCAGATAAAAAAGACTTTATAATCTTGTCATTCAACATGTGGGATCTGCTCCACTCAGCAGTGAGCATACCCTCTTTGCTTGGAGAAAAAGGAACAAAATAATTAAAACCTGCAGAATATGCAAAATAGTGACTCTTCTCAATTTTAAAGGGGAGCAGATCATCTATTTTTGAAGAGTCAACTTTTGTATTAACCACGCCTCTTTTATCCGGAGAGTAAATCCCCTCAAACTGGAATATGAATCTTTCCCATGTGTTGGAAAGGGCAATCCCTGCAATAGTAACCAGCTTATATTGAGGCTCAACCATAATAGAAACAGGTTCATCAGGCCTTGATACTGTTTTAACAGGCCGAAATAAAGTCTCCTTATCAGGACCGCGATAAAGGCTCAAATGTGTGTCAAAATTTTTTATATTCCTGTAATATTTTATCCCTAGACCTGCTCCTTTAATCCAGGAATCAATTCCCTTCTCCTCATCTATAACAACAGGAAAAGGCCCCTCTCTATGTTTAAGCCCCCAATATGTTCCTGTTACAGGAGCCCTTGAAGGAGTGTGAATAGGCACAAATACTATTTCCAGGGAATCGCTCCCTATGAAGGCTAAAGCTGAAATTGAAGGAACACCCATTGTCAGCTCTGTATCCTCATTTTTAAATAATAGCTCGCGCATATCAAAGGGATTAAAATAGGAAGTAAGCTTTATAGCATCAGCAGTTCCCCAGTGATGAATCTGATTTCCTGCACGAAATCTCCATATACTTTTGTCATAGTTTAAATAAAGTTCCCGAAAATCAATTTCAGCATATTCAGAAGTTATTGTGCCATTTCTTTTTATATAAAAATCACTGCTGTACTTATACTCCTTGCTTAAATTTTGAGAAATAAATCCTGGCAATAAAAACACATTTGAATCACTCTGCAAATAAAAATGGGAAAACCCGTATTTAAAATTTATATTTGTTTTAAACTCATGCTTTTTATAAATATCAGAAAAATCCTGTTTGGAATATGTTGAAATAAGTCCCCTGTATTCTGTATAAACCTTTATATTAAAAGTCGCCTTTTCATCTGCCATTGAACCAAAATCGTCAAAATCATCAAAGCTGTTATCCCGGGAATTACTATCAAAAGATGCTGAATCATCGAATAGGTCAGAGTAAATATTTTCAACAATTTCAGCATTTTCAGTGTTTTCATAGATCTCACCATAAAGCACAGCCCCTGAAAATATTATTCCTGCCACAAGAAGAACAATATTATATTTCAGGAGAAATTTTATCACACCCTTATACCTTTCATAAGTACATCAGCAATAAGCCTGGATAATTCATTGTCACTATAGGGAATTTTTGCTGAGGGAAGAATGTTGTTAATAATGAAAAGAGGAAGAATTGAAGTAACAAACAGTTTTAAATAAAAGGGATAATCCATCTCCTTGATTTTTGTGCCAACTACCCTGGATTTTACATCATCATTAAATGCCTGGTTTGAGAATTGCAAAATTCTATCCATTATGTTGTTTGTATTTGTTCCTCCAAATTCAATAAGGTCAATAAATATGAGCTTGTATAACTCCTGGTTCATATCCACTACCTTTTTAATTGTACGGATGATCTTATCAAAATTTTCAGGAAAGTCTTCATTAACCATGGCAGGTATTACATCAAGGGATTTGATAATATTTTCCGGATCTATAAGGCGCTTAAAAAGCTCTTCCTTGTTTTTAAAATAGTTGTAAAAATTACCAAGGGACAATCCTGATTTTTCAGCTATCTCCCTTATCCCTGTTGCAGCATAGCCCTTTTCTGAAAACAGCTGCTTGGCAATATTTATTATTATTTCCTCTTTATCAGATCTATTCATTATACCCTCCACTTCTGCACAACTGAACGAACGTACGTTCAACTACTAAAATAAATATTTATATTTCATCTGTCAAGTTTGAAGATAAATTTTTTTAAAAAAATGCAAATTTTTTAATCACCAGAAAAGAAAATAACGCAAGTCCCTGTTTAAAAAATCAGAAGCATAATAAAAACAGCTGCAACAGATAAAAAAACAGAGGCAATTATATCCCTGCTAAACCAGGCTACAACCCCTGCAACGCATACTGCAAAAAGTGAAATCACAGGCCTGCCACTTACAGCATTAATACTTCCTGGCATAATTAAGGCACCCAGAGCAGCATAGGGAATAAATGAAAGAAACCTTCTTAAAAGAGGAGGAATAGATTCAGTATCTACAAAATAAAAAGGAATAACCCTGGGAAGATACGTTACAAAAAGCATCAGAAATATAAGAATAAAAATATCCATAGCTATTCCCTGTCCCTAAAAATAATCATGCCTGCACATGCAGCAACAATAATTGCAACAATAATAGACCATCCTGAGCCTATAATCCCTGTGTATACAA
>JBBAGC010000397.1:0-2685 GCA_041655115.1 Spirochaetota bacterium
TATGCCATGATGTATGAAGCGTAAAGTGATGAAAGCCACAGGAATCCCAGCATCTTATTCGCACCCCTGTATGAGAAAGCACCTCATCCTGAATATCAAAACAAGAACAGGAAGGACAGACATAGGAACATACACCGCAGCCAAGACACCTTAAGGACTGGTTCTGGTACACAGGATTGTCAAAAGAGGACTCTGTTGCTTTTAAAAGATCATCAAGGCTAAACTGTACTGGTACATGAGCAAGATACTTCTCCTTTTCAATCCCTTCAGAAGGCTTAAGGCTTTCCTTAAAAGGTGCAAGAAGCTTTTCACCATCAGGGGTAATAATTTCAGCAAGGTACTCACTGTTTCCAATATCAGTGAGTAAAATATCACTTCCAGAGGTATCACCTGGTGAAACCCCAACACTGGTACAAAAACAGTTTTTATCTGCCTTAATACAGCTCAATGAAATTATAACAGTCTTTCTACGCCTGTTGCTGTAAAAAATATCATCATGCCCATCCAAAAACACAGAATCAAGTATATTAAAACTCCTGGCATCACAGGGTCTGGTGCCATAAACAATTGTGGGAACAGCACTATCCTTTTCATCCTCAATCTGAATATCTCCATCCTTAAAAGTATAATGAAGAATCTCCTCATACTTGGGAAAAACAGTAAATTTAGCTGACATTTCTGTTTGAATATAATCTGCTACAATTTCATCCATACTCTTTACAAAATCAAAAATAAGCTTATCTCCCCTGTTCACAGGCGCAGCAATCCTTGTTCCGGCTTCCATTTCACCTTTGAGCAGATCGGATATTATTTCATGTTTTATTATATATTTTTCTGCCATATCTATCTACCTGATAAAATCTTCCTTGTCATCTTTATCAAACGTAGCAAGAATAAAAACATCGTCTGGGTTTTCAGCTGATTTCACTCCAAAGTTGTCTTCAATCTCTACTATCAGTTTTTGAGTAAGCAGATTAAGAGGTATATCCATTGGACATGCCCTTCTGCACTCACCGCAATTAATACATCTTCCAGCAAGGTGCATGGCTCGCATTACATGCCATTCGAGGTTACCTAATTCATGGGAGGGAACATGCACCCATTGAGGCTGATTACATTCCACCGTACACCTGGTACAGTAGCACAATGGGCAGCTTGCCCTGCATGCATAGCATTTAATACAGGTTGAAAACTCTGTCATCCAGAAATCCCATCTTTCTGCAGGTTTCATGCTTTCAATCTCTGCAAGCTTTTTGGTGTCCTCTTCTGAAAGCTCAAAGGGAATGGCTTTTACATGAACAGCAAGATCTTCAAGGGTTTCAAAAACTTTAATCTCATTATCCTCTGTAACACCAATAACAAGGACATCCCCCTCTTTTATCTGGTTCTCAGCAGCAAGCTGAATAATGCTTCTCATTACACTTGTTCTGGAAATTATTGCAATTTTTCCAAAATCTGCAATATCTTTTTTCCTTAAATATACAGCCAGATTTCTTATACATTTATCATCAAACATCAACTGGTCAGCCTCTTCAGGGGTGCGCGCAAAAAAAGCATGAACATATTCCCTTTTCCCCTCTGCATAACCTATAACCACATTAACTTTTCCGGACTGGAGCAAATCCCTGGAGAGCTCTTTTAATTGCTCAGATATCATACAGCCTCACCCTCCTTAAGCAAAATCTGATCAAGTTTTCTGAATTCTTTATATGGGCCCAACTCAATGATTTCATCAGTAAAGGTATTTACTACATCCGCCCATTTTGCACCCTCTGCTGCTGAGACCCATGTAAAGTATATCCTGTTTATATCAAAACCTATAAAATCAAGTAAAGGCCTGAAAACCATCCATCTTCTTCTGGCATGAAAATTCCCTGTAGTATAGTGACAGTCATTAGGATGGCATCCGGAAACAATCACACCATCTGCCCCTTTACCAAATGCCTTAAGAATAAGCATAAAATCTATTCTTCCTGTACATGGGAATTTTATTATCTTTACATTTGACGCATATTTAATCCTGCTTGTTCCTGTTAAATCCGCACCTGTGTATGTGCACCAGTTACATACAAATGCTACAATTTTAGGTTCAAAGGAATCATTTTCATTTTCTTTCATATTGCCATTACCTCCGCAAAAATCTGCTCATTGGAATAACCCTGAAGGTCAATGGATTTATTTCTGCAGAGTGACACACATGTACCACAACCCTGACAAAGCCCTGGATTAACTTTTGCCACAACTTTAATAACAGAACCATCCCTTGCAGTAATTTCCTCTTTTTCTATTGCATTATAAGGACAGGCATTTAAACATTTAAAACACCCGACGCAGGTTGTATAAACCGGCGCAGGAAGCCTGTTTATCACAGCAATAACAGGCTCCCTCACAAGTTCATCCCTGGAAAAAAGTACCATAACTTTTCCAGCAGCGCCTGAACCTGAAGCTACAGATTCAGGAATATCCTTTGGCGCCTGACATGCACCTGCTACAAATATACCAGCAGTATTAGTATCAACAGGTCCCAGCTTTGGATGAGCTTCTGAAAAGAAATTATACCTGTCATAGCTTACATGAAGCTTTTGTGCCAAAGCCGAAGCTCCATCATTGGCAACTGCTGCTGAAGCTAACACAACCATGTCCGCCTTTATTTCAACAGGCCTGTGACCCATTAAAGTATCAGCT
>JBBAGC010000398.1:0-2678 GCA_041655115.1 Spirochaetota bacterium
GCTTTTGTGTTGAAAAGTGACAATGTCATGGCCTTGTGCATTAAAAATAGACACATTTATTATAAGCATCTCCTCAGAAATGGAACAGTCACCTGTAATCAGGTAATTTGCAGAATTTTCCTTTGCAATGGCAACAAGTTCTTTTATGTGCGTAATACGCTCTTTTTCATCCTGAAAAACACTGTTTATAGCGATTGTGTCATATTTTCTTTCAATGTCATAACTATTTTCAATGGTGAAGTTTTTAGACACTGTTTGAGGAATAATAAATGAATAATACTGAAATTTTTTAATGCTTTCAGCATAAGTGTTGCCGGGTTCTGTTTCAGGGCTAATATAGTTGAAATTGTAGATGAGGATTTTATCCTTTTTAATTTCTTCTGATACAGCTATAATTGGAAGGATAAGTATAAATACGATGAATATTATTTTAAATTGCCTGTTTTTCATGTTTCCGTTCTGTTTGTTTTTTAATAATGCACCTGATTCTGTTGATTTCAGGATTAAACACTGCTTACAGATATTATAAAAACAAGATTGTTTTTTTAAGAAAATGTCAATGTATTTTTTAAGTTGAGTATTCAGCATTAATTTTAACATACTCATAGGAAAGGTCTGATGTGAAAATGGAAGAATGCCCGCTGCCAAGACCTATGTCTATGTTAATGCTGTAGGAGTTTCTTTTGAGTATTTCCTCCAGGTCTGTGTAATTCACATCCAGGGTTTCTCCTTTTTTGAATAAGGCCTTATCTTCAATCATTATTGTGAGCAGATCTTCTTCTATTTCAGCACCTGAATATCCTGCAGCACATGCAATGCGACCCCAGTTTGGGTCATTCCCAAAAATTGCTGTTTTTACAAGAAGGGATCTTGAAACTGATTTGGCTATAAGGTTGGCGTCTTTTTTATTTCGTGCTGATGATACATTTATTTTTACAACCTTTGAAACTCCCTCTCCATCAAACATTAGCTTTTCAGCAAGATCTGATAAAAGAAATTCAAGGGCTTGAGAAAAATTTTTTATGTCTGAATCATTTTTTAGAGGTTCATCTGATATTGGAGCTAATATTATTGCTGTGTCATTTGTGGAGGTATCCCCGTCTATTGTTATTGAGTTGTATGTTGTTTCAATTTTTTCTTTGAATATTCTATTTAAATCCTCTTTTGATACAGGGGCATCTGTGATAATAAAGGAGAGCAGGGTTGCCATGTCAGGTGCTATCATGCCTGAACCTTTTGCAACACCTGCCATTGTGTATTCCTTTTGTGCACAGGTGAATTTTACTGCACAGTACTTGGGCACAGTATCTGTAGTCATTATAGCCCTGGCAACAGAATCGCCATTTGCTGATGAAAGCCCTTTAATAAGCCTGTTGTGCGATTTAATCATTTTTTCCAAAGGGAGCTGTCTTCCTATGATACCTGTTGATGCCATAAGTATATTTTCAGGCTTTACATCAAGTTTTTCTGATATATCCCTTGTAATTGCAGCAGCATTTTCATATCCCTTGCTGCCTGTGCATGCATTCGCATTTGTTGAGTTTATTATAATTGCTTTTATACTGTTATTTATTCGTTCCCTGCATATTTTTACAGGTGCTGCATATATTTTATTTGTTGTAAAAACTCCGGCTGCATTACAAAAGTTGTCTGCAGAAATTATTGTATAATCAAGCCTGTTATCATACCTTATTCCACATTCCAGAGAGGAAAAACTGTATCCTTTTACAGTTTCAAGGCCACCTTTAATTTTTTCCATGGTTTATTATCCTTTATTGAACAATATAAACAGAGATTGCTGATTAAGTAAAAATGAGCAATGAAATTTTTGTAAAATATTTGTAATCAGTGAAAAATGTACTAAATTTTAATTGATTGTGTAATTTATTTTAGATATTATATATGAGAAACGGTTTTTTTTAAGAGATTAATAATTTCCATTGACAAACTATTTTATTTAACAGGTATTTTAAGGGACTTTTTACAGGATTGTTCAGGTTTATACTTTTATTTTAATTTTCTATTTGTTTAAACAAGGATATAATGATTTATTAAATATGAGAATAAAAAAGAAAGGGTTTAAAGTGAAAATCGATATTATAGAACATAAAGGGGTTTCAATTGTTAAATTACCCAGAAATTTTTACATAGGAAATATAGTGGATATTGAAGAGGTGTGGGACAGGATTATTGCTCAAATGCCCAAGACTGTGGGATTTGATTGTGAAGGGCTTGAGTTTATAGATTCATCAGCCATTGGTACTCTTGTAAAGTTTTTTAATAAATCTGTAAAAAAAGATATAAATATGTATGTTTTTGGATTAAGAAAGGATCTTTTGAAAATTTTTGAAACCACCAAAATTGACAGAATTATGTCAGTTGTTTCAAAAGAGCATTTTGAGGAACTGTTTTTAAAATAATTAAGCATAATACCTTAGTGAAATCAACTGCATATAAAAAAACAGCTTTAACTGCTTTTCTTTTTATTGAGCTTTTATGTTTTTCGCTTATTCTTGCTTCATGTACGCCTCCTCATACACGTAAATCGGATATTCATTTTTCCCCTGGCAAAAGAGGCAGTATAATCAAAACAGCTGAAAAATTTATAGGTACAAGGTATCGCTATGGAGGCTCTGACCCCCGCGGTTTTGACTGTTCCGGTTTTACCTCCTATGTTT
>JBBAGC010000399.1:0-2677 GCA_041655115.1 Spirochaetota bacterium
CATTTTATGTATTTCCTTAATAGTCTTCCCACTGTCATAAATATCATCGCAAAGAAGAAATTTGCCCTTAACAAGTTCAGGTTTAATCCCTATCTGGAATCTCCTTTGCTCCTTACCCGCATATGAGGAAATTTCAATATATGAAATAGGCAGATCAAGATGCACACTCATAAAATACGAAAGAAAAAAACCACCACGCAGAGGGCATAAAATAGCTTTATAATTTTGTTTTCTTTCTTTTACTATATCAAGTAGTTCATAACTCAGTTCAACAAACCTTTCATGTGTAACAAGATAGTTATCCATATAAAACTCCAAAATTCACCTATCAAATAAATTTGATAAACAAAAACTAATAATAGTAATTATTAAATCAATAATTATTTTATATTATAATAAAGAGTTGGCGCGATTCTTGCGAATAATCTGTTTTATATAAAATGCTTCAGGCAGGGTAAAGTCATGCTGTCTAATGTTTTTTTCTGCTAAGTTTTTTAATCCTTTTCAAATCAGATCTGAACTCTTCGCGTATGTATTTTTCTATCCTGTCTATAAAAAGAATCCCATTAAGGTGATCAATCTCATGCTGAAAAATCCTTGCTGTTAAACCAGAAGCTTCAAACTCTATTTCCTTTCCTTCAGGAGTTACACCCTTTACAATAATTTCAGCAGGTCTTTTAACCTCTGTAAAAATATCCGGTACAGAAAGGCATCCCTCTTCCATTTCTTCAAGCGAATCTGAAAATTTTTTTATCTCAGGATTTATAAGAATTATTTTTGCTCCCTTTTCATTATCAGGAGCAGCAACAACAATTCTTTTCCCTTCATCAACCTGTGGAGCAGCAAGGCCAAGACCTCCCACTTTTGTCAAAACATCACACATATCCTTAATCAAGGATATAATGCTGTCATCTATATTTTCCACTCTTTCAGCAACAGAGGAAAGAGTTTTATTTCCATAATATACAAGATTATGATTCATAATAATCCTCGAAAATAATGATTATACTGAAAATGATTTTCATCCTTTTAGGATATCTATAATTTTCTCAATAACCTGATTAATCTTTGTTTCTTTTAAAGAACCTATTTTATAAAGTACAATTTTAGAATCTGCAGTAAAAAGTTTATTTACTCTTATATTACTAATTTTATTAAGGCTCCCGCTAACGAATTCTTCATCTGAAAGTGTGATTGAACATGAATCTTTAATTCCCTGACTTGTAATTTGGCAAAGGATTATATCACCAAGGGAAGATGATGCAAGGACAAGAGCCGGTCTCTTTTTGGCATTGGTCAAATCAGAATAAGGAAAAGGTATTACAACCACGTCTCCTTTTATAAATTTTTCCACGCCTCGTCCTCTATCGGGGAAAGCCATTCTTTTGCAAGAGAAGATTCAGATTGAATATAAGTTTCAAAATCCCTCTGGTTTTTATATTCTAAAAATCTTACATAATCAAGTACTTCTGCAACCACTGGCTCTGGAAGTTTTTTAATTTCTTTTATGAGGATACTTTTATAGCTCATGATTTTTTACACTGCAACTTAAATTTCCTTATCTTAAATTTAATTTATTTTTAAATAAATGCAATCTTTTTGTCAAGATAGTAAGGAATATAAAATATTTTTTTATTAATAATTATTGCCTCATTTCAAAAAATCAGGAACAATTTCCTTTAACTTCAACCAGGTCACAATCCTGATTTACATGAAAAAATTTATAAAATATTTCTTTATTAAAAGATATTTGACACTGCAACCTGATATCATATTTAATATTTTTTATAAAGATTGAGGAATTAACATTGAAACAGGATATATCCTTCAGCTCATTAAAAAAACAGGAAAAACAGGCTCGCCGTGATATTATTATCAATGCTGCTGAACGTGTCTTTGCCAATAAACCTTTTATTGAAGTTACTATACGGGATATAGCAAAGGAAGCCGGAATCTCTCATGCATCTATTTACCGCTATTTTTCCGATCAGCAAACACTGTTTGTAGAAGCATTCCTCAAAGGGGCTGATCATATTATTCAATTTCTGGAAAAACTAATAAACGCTGAAAAAACAGTAAGTATTGAAAAAGTAACAGATGAATTTATCAGCTATCTTATTGAGAATGACCAGTATTTCAGGATGATGACCCACTTTATGTTAGATGGCTCTTTAAGCCCCCAGCTTGTTGAACGCCTTAATGTTGCAGAAAGACTACTCCTTAACCAGATAGATAATTTATTTATTAGGATGAAATCAGAGGGAAATATCAGGATGCTTTCTCATGCCTATTTTGCAGCAATGAATGGAGTTTTAATAACATTCAGAAACTATCCAGGAAGAAGCAAAGAAGAAGTGACAAACCATATGAAAAAACTGGGGAAAATAATTGCACTGAAATTTAAAAACTAAGTAACCGGACATCAAAATTCATAAAGAATTTCTACTGTCCGGCTCCAGTTTATCTACCTCGCCTCAACTTCAGCCAGGGCACAATCCTGATATGCATGAAAAAGTTCATGACAAAAGGCATCCCATCTGCAACATATATCAAGAGTCTTTTTATCATTCAGAAAGAGTGAAGGGTGTGACACAATTTCCTCCATCTCCTTTGAGTATTCCTCAATCAGTTGAGAATCCGCACCTGTTAAAATATCCTTAACAAATTCAACAGGGCT
>JBBAGC010000400.1:0-2677 GCA_041655115.1 Spirochaetota bacterium
TGCCAGGAAATACGCCTTCTGGTTTACGATGGTTCAAGGTGCACCTATTGTGGACGATGTGCTGATGTTTGTCCAGAGGATGCAATTACAATGACAGGGCAATATGAACTGGCAACTGATGAAAGGCAGGATCTGAATGAAACCCTGGAACTTTTTATGCTCACATGCCAGAGATGTGGCAGATGTTATGATATGGAGATAACAAATAAAATAGATCGAATGGATATGCAGGGATACAGGTATGACAATATTGAAGCCAGAGCCTTTATCAGAAAGACAACAGACCGTCTGGATGAGGAAATGCTCAAGGCTACTGAGAAGTACAAAAGACCTGAAAAGACAGGAGAATAGTTATGTTAACAAACCTTTCAAAAAAAATATTTAAAAGATCTTTGTGGCTCTATCATTGCAACACTGGTGCCTGTAATGGCTGTGATATAGAAGTACTTAATGTGCTTACTCCATATTATGATGTAGAAAGATTTGGAATGAAGCTTGTTGGATCTCCAAGGCATGCAGATGTAATGCTTCTTTCCGGAGCTGTGACAAGGCCAACCTTGCCGCTGGTTAAAAAAGCATACGATGCCTTGCCCTCTCCAAAGCTTGTTTTTGGAATAGGATCATGCGCAACCGGTGGAGGGTGCTGGTTTGACACGTATAATGTAAATGGCGGTGCAGCAGGTGTTGTACCAGTGAATTATTATATTCCCGGATGTCCTCCCAGGCCTGAATCTATAATTTACGGAGTTGCCCTTGCACTTGGTGTTGTTGACAAGCAGGTAGCCCCAATTGAACTTAAACAGATGGAGTTTCCCATTGATGTTTATGAAAGAAACAAGGCATGGGAAGAAAGAAACGTAATATACGAGCTATTGAAGGAATAAGAGGAGACAGGCAATGGCAAAAAAAATACTTTTGGTAGATGATGACAGGGATCTTCTGGTTTCCCTTGCCCAGGCTCTGAAGGCAAATGATTTTGATGTTGTTGAAGCATATAGTGCAGTTGAAGGGCTTAAAATGCTTCTTGATGAAAGGCCTGATCTGGTTGTACTTGATGTTATGATGGAAACAGATACAGCAGGATTTGAAGCTGTTTACCAGATAAGGAGCAAAAGGGCTGGTTCCAGGTACACAGAGGTAAGGGATGTTCCAATTATAATGCTCACTGCGATTAATCAGGTGACAAACTCCAGGTTCTCACTTAATGAGGAGTCCAGCTTTCTTCCTGGAGTGAATGATTTTTTAACAAAACCCATAGATGTTGATGAGCTTATTGAAAAAATTAATAAAATTATCTGAATTTTTCAGTAATTTTTTTCTTTAAGGATTATATGTTTAAAATTTTTTATATGTGTATATGTTAAGTTATTGAGTTTTTTATTGATTAATATTAAAGTTATCTATTCAGGAATAGAAGGACAAGGGATTCAGGTTTTGCTTTTTTTGTGAAATCTGATTAATTGAATTTTTAGAGTTTATGAAATATTTTATTATATGGTGAAAGGTATGAGCCAACAAAAGCGATTGCTTATTATTGATGATGAGGATATAGTACTAAAAAGCACCCAGCGAATTTTAAGGGATTCCGGATACCATATAGATACTGCCTCCAATGGGGAGGAGGGTCTTGCCATGCTGGATCGTGAAGATTATGATCTTGTAGTAACAGACCTAATGATGCCTGGCATGACTGGTATGGATGTGCTGCGAACTATTAAGGAGAAAAAAATAGATGTAACAGTGGTTATTTTTACAGGCTTTGCTACTGCAGAAACAGCCAGGGAAGCTCTTAAAACAGGAGCCTTTGATTATATTCCTAAACCATTCACTCCTGAGGAGTTCAGGGATGTTATAAGCAATGCGGTAAATGCCAAAAGTGATGAAGAAGCCAACATGCTTGACCTTATGGCTATTGTTTCTCATGAGCTGAAAAGTCCTGTTTCAGTAGTTCAGACAACAGCTCAAACCCTTGCAAAGGGATATTTTGGAAATCTTGAACCAAAACAAAAGGAGATTTTAAATACAATTATTCGAAATTGCCAGTATCTGGAAGATATTATCCGCAGCTATGTGGATCTTTCAAAAATGGAGCTGGATAATTTGGAAGCATTTGAAAATAGTATAAAGTTTGTTGAAGATGTGCTTTTGCATGTAATAACAATTCCTGAGTATCAGAATAATGCAAAAAATATGCCACTAATAACAGATTACCATACCAGTGGAGAAATTCAGGGGGATGAAAATCTTCTTCGTATTGTTGTAACAAACCTGGTTAATAATGCTATCAAATATGGCAGGGAAAACACTGAAATAAAAATTTCAGTTTATGAAGAGGGTGAGGATTTAATATTTTCAGTCTATAATGAAGGGGTGGGCATATCTGCGAAGGATATTAAAAACAGGCTTTTCAATAAATTTGGCAGGCTTAAACAAAAAGGAACCGAAGGGGTAAAGGGTTCTGGCCTGGGTTTATATATTTGTAAAAAAATAATTGAAAAGCATAATGGAACCATAGATGTTGAATCCGAAGTGGATAGCTTTGTTAAATTTACAGTAAAAATACCCAGAAAAAGAACATAACCCTTTTTAGATAATGAATTAATAGTTGATTTTGATCAATAATTTCTGTATTGTTAAATTAAAAGCTCCTGAAACAGGTTGTATTTTAAGAGGAAAT
>JBBAGC010000401.1:0-2676 GCA_041655115.1 Spirochaetota bacterium
GGCAAAAGATTTGTAAAGGCAGATGCCTTTCCTGCTTCTATTTTGCTTACTCCATAATTGAAAAGCCCATACGCTCCAATTGTAATAAACAGAGCTAAGTAAACAATACCAGCAGCTGCTGAAGGAACAAAGGTGTCTGGAAATCCTGTTCCATCAATGTATATCATTGGAAGAAAAAAGACTGACCCAACAAAGCATTGTATTGCTGTAAGGAAAAAGGGGTCATACCTATAGCTTAGTCTTTTAAGTGTAATGGTGTATCCTGTGGCACATATCATTGCACCAAATTCCAGGGTATTTCCCAGTGCAGGGTTTGGAGCACTTGCAGAAACATCGCTATATATGCTAAGAGCAGCAGCTCCTGCAGCAGCTATTATGAAGCCTGCTACTGTTTTAAAGGACATTTTTTCTTTAAGTATAAAAAATGCAGCAATAGCCACAAGCAAGGGGAGCATGGATGTTATCATTCCAGCCTGTGATGCTGTTGTGTATAACAGGGCCTTTGCTTCAAATATGAAATAAAGGCAGGGCTCAAAAAAAGCCATAAGAATAAGGAAGCGGTAATCTCCTTTTTTATATGTATTTTTAGCAGCTAATTTTTTTATAAAAAAAAGAAAAACTATTGAGGCTATAAGCATTCGTGAAAAAATAACAAACATAGGTTCATATGTTTCAAAGGTTATTTTTAAGGATACAAAGGACGTTGACCATAATATCATTGCAAAAAGAAGAGCCAGGTTTGTTTTAAGGGTGCTTGTTTTCATTTTTTATTAATGCCTCTGTTTGTGCAATGAATAATAGGGGACTTTGGGAAGCAAGAACTTTTGATGAATTTTTTTAAAAGAGAGAGGGATTATGTTTTGAATAATCTAAAGGTTTTTATTATGTTGCTATAACAGGATTTTTTAACGACTCTGGCTTTATAAAAACAGATTGACATTTTGATTTTGTCAAAGGACTATTTCTTAAAGAAGAGAATAATTTTTAAAAATGAAATTTTATAATTGGATAAAAGGAGTATGCAATGATACACTATAAAGATCTTGGCCTTGTTAATACAAAGGAAATGTTTAAAAAAGCTGTTACAGGTGGCTATGCCATACCTGCGTATAACTTTAATAATATGGAGCAGCTCCAGGCAATAATACAGGCCTGTGTTGAAACAAAGTCTCCTGTAATTCTTCAGGTTTCAGCAGGTGCAAGAAAATACGCAAACCAGACTTTGCTTCGCTACATGGCAGAAGGGGCAGTTGCTTATGCAAATGAGCTGGGATATAATATTCCAATAGTTTTGCATCTTGATCATGGTGATTCCTTTGATCTTTGTAAAAGCTGCATAGAGTCGGGTTTTTCATCTGTAATGATCGATGGTTCACATCATCCCTATGAGGAAAATGTCAGGCTTACAAGTGAAGTAGTTAAATTTGCCCAAAAATACGATGTAACTGTTGAGGGTGAGTTAGGGATTCTGGCTGGAGTGGAGGATGAGGTTTCTTCTGATGTACATGTTTTTACTCAGCCGGATGAGGTTGAGGATTTTGTGTCAAGAACAGGAGTTGACAGCCTTGCTATTGCTATTGGTACATCCCATGGAGCTTTTAAGTTCAAGCCAGGCACAGATCCAAAAATAAGACTTGATATACTCAAGGAGATAGAAAAGAGAATACCGGGATTTCCCATTGTGCTTCACGGGTCATCATCTGTCCCTCATGCCCTTGTTGAGCAGATTAATAATTTTGGTGGCAACATGGCTGATGCAATTGGTATTCCTGAGGAGCAGTTAAGGGAAGCAGCCAAATCCGCTGTATGTAAAATAAATATAGATTCAGATGGCCGTCTTGCAATGACAGCAGCAATAAGAAAGGCTCTTTCAACAAGTCCTGAGGAGTTTGATCCCAGAAAATATTTAGGCCCTGCAAGGGATGCACTAAAGGAGCTTTATATGCATAAAAATATCAATGTGCTTGGCTCAGCAGGCAAGGCATAATAGAGGGGGATTGTTCCATGAAAAAAATAGCAGCATTTTTTATTTTTGTTTTTATTTCAGTTAATGTTTCTTTTGCCAGTGAACTGCAGCTTGAAGTGATTGGGGCTGCTACTGCCTCTAATCTTTATTTAGGCTACCTTGCTATTGGTATAATTGCTGATTCACAAACAAAGGAAGTTTATGATGGAGAGAAGACAGTTGTTTTTATAGATTCAATATCAGCTCAAATGAATGTACAAAGGGAGTATTTGCAAAAATTTCTTGCATCAAAAGAGGTTCCAGAAGCTGATCTTGCAATTGTCAAAAAGATGGTTGAATGTTTTTCTCTTCTTGTTGAAGAAGGCAATTATCTTGCCGATTATGTTAAAACAGGGAATAAAAATTCTTTGAGTTCATACGATGGCAAAAGAAAACAGGCCTGGGCTTTAATAAGCGATATTCTTGGGTTGGATTAAATTTTTTCATATAAAACTGCGGGTAAAATGAATGTTTGATATAAAGGAATACTATAATTACAGCAATTACAGGAACCAGGGTGTTGATAGCGATATTTTTGATAGTGGCTATGATATAGTTTCCGAAATTGATGACATTCTTGATAATAGCAGTGGCAACCTTTATGTTTCAGACAGGTACAAGTCAGATGAGCACCTTGTTGAAATATTTTATCCGGCTATTGGATATCCGGG
>JBBAGC010000402.1:0-2672 GCA_041655115.1 Spirochaetota bacterium
TTTTAAAAGCAATGGGCATGAGCCTTTTTTATACAGGATTACCCTTTCAGGAGGAGCAAAGGGTTTAAGGGATATACACGGCAACTATATGAAACAAGATCTTGTTTTTGAGTTCAGGGAGGACTGTTTATGAAAAGGCTTTTTATATTTTTTTTACTTTCCATTTTTTTTAATCTGGCCTGTTTTGAGGATTTTGATCAGCCCCGGGTTACAAGGGTTTATCCTGAACATAAGAGCATTGATGTTTCCCCTGATTCGCCTGTAATAGTTGAATTTTCCGCAGGCATGGATAGTGCTAAAACAGTGAATGAGTTTTCTTTGACTACATCATCAGGAAAAATTGACGGCATCTTTACATGGGAAGATAATTATAGGAGACTCATTTTTACCCCAAGGGAACAGTTGGTTTTAAATGAATCCTATACTATTCGCATAACAGAAGGGGCAGAGGATATAAAAGGAAACGATTTGAAGGATGAATTTGTTTCAGTCTTTTACATAAATGGTGATATGAAAATGCCATTTGTGGAATCCTTTTCTCCTGGTGTTAATTCCATTGGCAATCCACCAGGTTGTGAAGTGGTTGTTGAGTTTTCTGAACCAGTAGATATTAACACTGTCTATAGCGGTATATCAATTTCACCATCTGTTCAGGGATACTTTGTGCCTGAGGCTGGAGCGCGCATTATACGCTATGTGCCTGTTTATGGATTTACATATGGTGTTACCTATACTGTTAATGTGGACAGAACAGTGCTTGACCTTGCTGGAAATAAGCTTCGCAAAGAATTGACTTTTAATTTTACAGTGGGGGATGATTTTGAAAATCCTTCTCTTTCGCTATATCAGGATTGTGATATTCCCCTTTACCTTGATGAGAATTTTATTGTTTCAGGTGCTGAAAAGAATAGAGCCTTTGTTATTGATTTTTCTGAAATTGTAAAGACTGCGGATATTTCAAGAGGAATCAGCATTACTCCATCTGCTGGTTTTTTTGTATCAACATCAACTGTTTCGGGCTCTCCTGATTTCACCAGGGGAGTAATTCATTTTACAGAGGATTTAATAAGCGGGGAAATCTATACCCTGTCTGTCAGTTCAATAATTACGGATCTTCAGGGCAATTCCCTTGATAGGGATTACAGGTTCAGATTCAGGGTAGATGGGTCTGGTTCAGTTTCTCCAGAGGTTGAGGCAATAGGAGAGATCGGAGGAATTAATTGGGCTCAAAATGAAATTCCTTTTTTAGCAATAGAGTCTTTGAAGTTCAGCAATACAATAAGGGTTGATTTTTCCAGGCCTATTAATCCTGTAACACTGAACCTTTCTGTTGAAAGAATTTTGGGCAGCAGTTCAGGCTACTCTCCACCTAATGCTGTTTCTATTGACTGGAGTTCTGATTTCAAGCAGCTCACATTTAAACTGTGTAATGTAATGCATGGTAGCACCTATAGAATAAAAATCAGGGGAGGAAGTAATGGCCTGAAAGATCAGAGTGGAAATTTTATAAAAAATGATTTTGTTCAGATGATCCAGTTTTAAAAAATTAATCATACATCTGAGAAATCTCTACCAGAATAGAATGCACTGTATCCATGTTCCCTTCGCATATACGTCTCATCCAGAAGGACCATTCTGTAATGCAGTCATAATTTTCGTAGCTGTCTATTCCCAGCTCCAGGAAAATCAATTCTGAAAGATCGTAGGCAGAAAAGCCATAAGCACTTTTTCTGAAATCGCTAAAATCCTCGTTTGATGGAGTTTTGCCTCTTATCATATCTGCCCTGCTGCTTGCTTCCAGCATCTTTTCCCTGTAATTTTCTATTTGAATCAGTTCGCTGTGTATTTCTAAAAGGCAGTTAATTTTTTTGCCTAATCCGCAGGTTATGTAGTCCTGTTTGTTTATAGCTGCTTTAATAAATGGTTTGCCATAGTTAAAAAGGCGTTTTAAATTTTCCGGATTCCGGTCAATGCGGTAAATAGCATAGGCAAGGAGCCTGTCAGCCTGGTTTTGGCTGTTCTGATTCTCGTAATAACCCTGATGTCCTTCGCTTTTATCAACAAATTCAGGAAGGGCATTGTATATGAACCAGAAGTAGTTTGATGTGATGTTTGTTCCAAATTGTGATTTGTTATGAATGACATATTTTGAAAGGTATCTGCCCATGAGTTGAAGATTATCCTCAGTCAAAGATTTTAAATTATTGATGTCAAGGAGCGATTTTAGTATAATTTCCTGGTTTGCAGGCAGATCAAAATAGTTTGTTCTTACCTGACTATTGCTGTTTTTTCCCCATAGGTTGTTTATGCCAATATGGATTAAAAATATTGTAAAAATGAAAAATATTGCCGGAATTAAAAGCTTTTGAATTTTTTTCATCTGATCGTCCTTTTTTATTGTTAATTATATTAATGTTATCTTTTTTTAATGTGTCAATTTTATTAAACAGCAGAAAACTTTTTTTAAGGTTTTCTTCGGGGCAGATGATTATAAAAAATACTTTAATTATTTTGTAATTGTTTTATTAAGCAATTTTTTTGTTGCTTTTTTTTGTGAATGTGTATATATTATAGTATAGAAAATAAAATTTTGCATGAAAACTTTTATTTTAAGGATAAAAGAAAGAATTTCAGCAATTTTTTGTTAAAAAATTAAATATTTATTTTTTTTT
>JBBAGC010000403.1:0-2657 GCA_041655115.1 Spirochaetota bacterium
ACTTAAAGAATTTATCAGCAGAATAGAGGATGGTGCTGTAATTATACAGGTTGAAGCACAAACCGAATACTCCGCTGTTATAGATGTAATAGATTCAGTAAGATCATCAGGTGCGCATAAGCTTTCAATAAAAATGATATAATCATAGATAATGAAAATAAACAGAAAAAAAAGAAGAGATTCAGGAGTACCCTTTGCCACAATGGCAGACATTGCCTTTCTGCTTTTGATATTTTTTATGCTATCAGCTATTGTTGACACAGAAAAGGAAATACCCTTACAGCTCCCTGAATCAGGAATAATGGAATCCCAGAGAGGGGGATTTTTAAGCATATGGATAACTGAACAGGGAGAAATTTATTTTGACAACAAAATCAACATGCTTGAAAACCTTCCCGGTTTTGCAGAGTACAGCCTTGCCATGAATCCTGAAATTAAGGCTTTAATTATTGCTGACAGAAAAGTTCCATACAACAGAGTAAACAGCGTTATGGAAGCTTTGCGCAGTGCTGAACTTTACAACATTACCCTTGTGAGCAAAAAAAAGGAAGGGGGCTGAAAGTGAAAAATAAAATTCACAAAGTTTCAAGATTTTTAAAATTACGCCCTGTTGTTGCCTGGTCATCATTCAGCTTAATAACAATGCTTGTTATAATTATAACAGTTTCATGGACTGAAAGCAGCTCTGGATTCAACAGCTTCAAGGCAGAAGATTTCACTGTTATTGACATAAATATTCCTGAACCGGAAAAATTTACCGAACCTGAAATTTTAATAAATGACAATTCCTCTGAAAATATTTCAGACACACCGAAGGAAGAGAAGCCGGATCTTTCACAATTTGCAATTAACTTCCCGGTACCCCCTGTTCCACGCTTTCATTCGCTTCCCTCCTATCCTGACTCAATGAGAAGCAAAAACATAGAAGGTGTTGTGATTATTGAACTTGCAATAGATAATAGAGGCACAGTTGTTTACAGCAGAATAATAAGCTCCCTTGGACAGGAATTTGACAAATCAGTTATATCCTGGTCAAAAAATATCAGGTTCAGGCCTGCAAGGGATCTGGAAAGAAAGCCAATCCCCTGCCTTATACACTTGCCAGTGAGGTTCAAGCTTGATTCATAAAAATGAAAATAAATACTCATCCCGAATCGCTCCATTCTAGACGCCATAGTGGGCTCACTTCTTCCCACAATTATTAATAAATAAAAAAGTCACCAAACCCCCGGCGGAATTAATTTATTTTCTAAAAAAACCTTTGGCCGCCACCCCCTTAAAGAGGGCTAATTAATTTTTTTTATACTTTTTAACACACCTTTTCTACTTTAGCACTTAGTAAAGTTCATGTGAACAAAAATTTAAAAGTCCCCCATTGGGGGATTTAGGGGGTAAGACAACAGGGTCAGAGCCTCTCCAGAAAAAGAGTAAAAAAAGCAGAAAAAGCACAGTTAAAATAATGGGGTCAGAGCATGGTAAGTAAGAAAAGCTTGATTCATAAAAATGAAAATAAATAATTTTCTGTTAAAAAAATCTTGACAGATGAACTGCCTTGAATATTAGTCAAAAAAGTTGATAAAATTAAAAATAAAAGGAAAATATAAGCATTGATAAAAGCTTCTGTAACACAGTATTTAAACACAAAAATTTCAGCAGATCTGAAATCTTTTGGCTTTGGTTTTTTTTATTTTTACTACAACAGAACTGTAATGTTAAGATAGTTTTATCATAAGAAATAATATATCCTGAAAAGCCCTTTGATAAAACTCAAAGGGCTTTTTTTATATCACAGACATGGCAGAATGGAGAAAGGAATGAAAAATCTTAAATTAGTTAAACTTGAAGATCCAACAAAAAGGACAAAAATAAAAATAGGCAATGCTGTTCTTGGAGATGACTTTGTTGTTATTGCAGGACCATGCAGTGTGGAGAGCGAGGAACAGACCCTTAAAACTGCAGAAGCAGTAAAGGCAGGGGCTGGAACCATGATCAGGGGCGGTGCATTTAAGCCCAGAACTTCACCCTATGATTTTCAGGGGCTTGGCCTTAAAGGCCTTAAAATACTTGAAAAGGCAAAGCAGTTAACAGGCCTTCCAATAGTCACAGAGGTAATTGACCCAAGGGATGTTACATGGGTATGCGAATACGCTGATGTTCTGCAAATAGGAGCCAGGAACATGCAGAACTTCTCCCTGCTTAAAGAGGTGGGCAAGGCAAACAAGCCTGTGCTTTTAAAAAGGGGAATGTACTCAACTTTGCGGGAGTGGCTCAACTGTGCTGAATACATATTGGCAGAGGGCAATCCCAATGTTATCTTATGCGAAAGAGGAATAAGAACCTTTGAAACATACACAAGAAACACCCTGGATTTGAGCATTGTTCCTGCTATCAAGGAACTTACACACCTCCCTGTTATTGTAGACCCTTCACACGGCACAGGGAAGCTAAGCCTTGTTGAAAACATGAGCCTTGCAGCAGTTGCAGCAGGGGCAGATGGTCTTCTCCTTGAGGTGCATATCAACCCAGCAGAGGCAAAGAGCGATGCTGATCAGCAGCTGACACCTGAACAGTTTAAACATGTCATGGACAAGGTGCTAAAGCTTAAAAAATTTATGGATGAAAATATTTTTGAAAAATCCGGAGAAACACAAATTGAA
>JBBAGC010000404.1:0-2654 GCA_041655115.1 Spirochaetota bacterium
ATTTCATCATATACAGGTGTTGTGTTAAAAATAGAACAAAGAGCCTCAACTGTATTATCATCATCTGTTGGGCCAAGCCCTCCTGTGACTATAACAATATCTGAATAATCAAGGGCGGATAATAGGGTTTTTGCAATGTCGTTTCTTGTATCACCAACTGTAATATGCTTAATCACCTTGAAATTTGTGCCAAAAAAACGGCTGCTTATAAAGGAGCTGTTTCTATCCACAGTTGTTCCATGGAGCAGCTCTTCACCTGTAGCAATTACTGTAACAGTCTTGATCATCTTTTACATAACTTCCGGTGCTGAAACACCTAGTATTTTTAATCCGTTTTGAATCACAATCCTTGCTGCCTCAGATAATAGCAGATATGTCCGGGTTGCAGTAATATCATCACTCAGTATTCTCTGCTCTGTGTAAAACCTGTGATAGGACTGGGCAATCTTCATTAAAAAGGATGCTATTCTATGTGGCTCAAAATTTTCAGCAGCATCAGCAATCTCTTCAGGGAATTTTACAATCTGCTTCATTAGGGTTACAGCAAAAGGCGTATTTAAAAGTTCAGGAGAAACCATATCTGGATTATAATTTATTCCTCTTTTTTCAGCTTCACGAAAAATAGAACAGATTCTTGCATGGGCATACTGAAGATAAAATACCGGATTTTCCGAACTGTTTTTTTTCGCAAGACCAAGGTCAAAGTCCAGATGGCTGTCCATTGATCTCATTATAAAGAAATATCTGGAAACATCCACCCCTACTTCATCAATAAGCTCGCGCATGGTTGAAAAGTTTCCCAGCCTTTTGGACATTTTAACAGCTTCACCTTCCATAATAAGGTTTACCTGCTGGGCTATAAGAACTTTAAACTTCTCTTTGTCATAGCCAAGTGCCTCTACAGCACCAGAGAGCCTTGCTATATATCCATGATGATCAGGACCCCAAATATCAATTACTCTGTCATAGCCTCTTTTAAGCTTGTTGTTGTGATATGCCACATCAGCCAGCAGGTATGTGGGTCTGCCATCATCCCTTATAACTACCCTGTCCTTGTCATCACCAAAATCTTTTGATTTAAAAATTTTTTTGCCGTCTTCTTCGTATATAAAGTTTTTTGATTCAAGCAGGTCAAATGTTTTTAAAACATCCTTGCTTGCATGAATAGTGCTTTCATGGAACCACTGTTTAAATATAACATGAAAGTCTTCAAGATCCTTTTTTTGGGATTTTACATTATATTCAACTGCTTTTTCTGCAGCAAATTCTATTGCCTGGGAAGTGTTTTTTATTGAATCAAGTTCGCTGCTGTGATTTTCAATTATCCATGATGCAATTTCTTTAACATATTCACCATGATACCCGTCATCAGGAAAGGAAAAATCCTCTCCTCTTGTTTCCTTTATTCTTTCAAGAACAGAAATTCCCAGAAGGTTAACCTGGTTCCCGTAGTCATTTACATAAAACTCCCTGTCAACAGTGTCGCCATTTGCCTCCAGGAGGTTTGCTATTGTATCCCCAATTGCTGCAGCGCGGGCTGATACAATATTAAGAGGGCCTGTGGGATTGGCTGAAACAAATTCTATGTTGTAATACAAAGGTGAGGCCTTTGTACTTTTGCCAAAATTTGCACCTTCTTTGCGTGCCTTGATAATTCCTGAAAAAAGATGCTCAAAGGAAATATAAATATTTATAAAGCCAGGCTTTACAACATCAACAGATCCTACCAGATTATTATTTTCTATATATTTTTTTAAAATCTTTCCTGTTTCCATAGGTGATTTTTTTACAATCCTTGCTGATTCAAGGGCAAAGGGGGTTGAGTAATCACCAAATTTAGCTTCCCTGGGATATTCTATTTTTATATCAGGGTAATCACAGTCCGGGAGCTCGCCTGCTTTTATTGCAGTATTTTTTGCATTTATTAATATATTAAGTAATTCTTCTCTGATGTTCAATCTGATACCTCTTGTGAGTTTTTTAAACCTGGGAAAGCATATCCCTTCCCTGTTTTTTCTACAGGGGGAGATTATGTTTAAAAACATAGTTTACTGTCTTTTTTGTCAATCAAATTTATTGAGCTTAATCAAGGCCTTTTTGAATTGAAAAAGAGTTGACTTTTTATGTTTTCTGCTTACAGATAATATAACTGATTCAACAAACTAATACTACTGGATGCTGTTATGGAAATTATTTTTGTCATATTAAAAATACTTCTAATAATTACAATATTAATCCTATCAGCATTTTCCGGAAAGTATATTGCAGATAAATATGACAAAAACAGGCTGTTCTATTTCCTTGCAGGTCTTGTTGCAGGGCCTATAGGAGTAATTTTTCTTTTTGTTATTATTAAAATCCCTGACAAGCTGATTGTTCCATTTATAACTTTAACAGTTTTCATGATTATTACACTTTCTTTTTCTCACACAACCCTTTTATCCGGGCTTGAATGGGGAGCTATAGATTTCAGATTTTATTTGCGCGACCCTTCCCAAAAATCAATAAAGATTGATGAAGGGGTGCGCATGAACAGGATTAATCCCAGGGCAAGCAAGGACATAGTAATTCTGGGAATTGATGAAAGCACAGTCAGAGAGTTTTCTGATCAGGGGATTCACTGGCCCTTTCCCTGGGAGCTTCATGCTAAATTT
>JBBAGC010000405.1:0-2653 GCA_041655115.1 Spirochaetota bacterium
TAAAAATTTCAATTTTAAGATTATGTTTTTTTTCTATTTCATCTATAAAAATCCATGCATAATCAGGTCTGGAAGAAATTTTAATTCCAATAAAAGAATCAATAATAACTTCGTATTTTTTATCCATATTTCTAAAATAACCAGAGCTGGTCAACCCTGGCTGAAAAAAAGCAAAAGGTGGCAAATTAAAAACACCCAGAACAGAGAAGATTAACATAAATAAAAGAAAAGACACTATCATGATTTTAAGTTTCATATTACATACTGCCCTTTAATTTAAAAATACCCTATTGCCTACTCTTTCCACAAGCCCTTCAATTTGAAGCACAGTAACAACCTCAGACACCCTGTCTGCTCCCTCATTCAGGGTTCTTATTAAGTGATCAATATCCACTCCATCCCTATTGATTAGGCTAATAATGTTTTTTTCTATTTCAGTCAGATTACAACCTGAAATCTTGTTAAGAGGCAAAGGAGTTTCCTCCATGAAACCAGGGTGTGATACCCTTTCCTGCCTGAACAATGATGAAGGACTTATCTCATCAAAAATATCCTCCATTGACGATACCATTACAGCCCCATCCTTTATCAATGCATGACATCCTTCATAACCAGGATCAAAGGCATGCCCAGGGCAGGCAAAAACATCCCTGTTCTGCTCAAGTGCATACCTTGCAGTGATCATTGCGCCACTTTTGTATGGAGCCTTGACAATTACTACTCCCTGAGAAATACCGCTGACTATTCTATTTCTTCTGGCAAAAACCCATTTTTGACCAGGAACAACCCCAGGAGGAAATTCTGAAATAAGGCATGAATTTTCACTTTCTTTTATTGCTTCAAAAACATCCCTGTTCTGAAAAGGATAAAGCACATCAATTCCATTAGGAAGAACAGCCACAGTTGCACCACCGCTTTTAAGGGCACTCAAATGAGCGCTTCTGTCAATACCAAGTGCCATGCCACTTACAACAGTAATCCCATATTCAGAAAGGGCTGTTGCAATTTTTCTTGTAACAGCCTCAGAAGTTTTATCAGATTTTCTGGTTCCAACTATTGATATGCACCTTTCATTGTTAAAGCTTCCTTCCATATAAAGTATAGAGGGAGGAGTATGAATTTCTTTAAGTAAAAACGGGTAATTTTTATCAGATGGAATAACAATTTTCACATGGCTTGCTTCACACTTTTTTATAATAGCTTCAGCAGTTTTTACCGGGGATTTATCATAAACTCTTGAAATATGCTCCAGGGTTTCAAACCTGCCTGCCTTTATTTCAGGAATAACATCTTCAACTGATAAACCAGAATCAGCAGCATGGGATTTAATCTCCCTTAATGAAACAAGTGATAGTAATAGAATATTAAATAAATTCTCCATAAATCTACCTTGGTGAAATCTCCATCATCAATTGGGTTATGTTTGTTTGGCAATTTTTCTTAAGCTCTGTAATTTGAAATGATTCTTTTTTTGATTCAAGCAGGGAATAAAGATTCTGGTAAACAGAAAGTGATTTGTTTTTTTCATCGTTTTCATAATAAAATCTGCCCAAAGCAAAATGCGCATCAAAATAATCGGGCTTTTTGCGAACAATATCATTCATCATTTGAAGCCCCTTTCCCCTGTCCTCTTTAAGATAAAAATAAAGCAGGGCAAGCCCGTATTCAGCATGAGTAAGAGTTGGGATCTTCTCCAAAGCCCTTTTATAACTCGCTTCAGCTTTATCAATATCGCTTTTATTTTTTAACTCATTGCCCCTGTTTGCATAGGCAATGCCCAGCCAGTAATGGACATAAGCTCCTGACTGGCCATGTTCAATTGCCTTTGTGAGCGTATCAATTGCAGGAGTCCAGCTCTTCATCTCTGCATATTTTATTCCAAGCTTTTTATAGGATTCTCCTACCTGTTCCATGGACTGCATCTTGTCCCAGAACTTCTTTTCATTGATTTCAACTTCGCGCTCAAGTGCTTCAACACCTTGAACCCGTACCCGCTTAACAGCTCCAAGGGTAAACAGATCTCTAACTCCGTGGTTATAAATATAAATTCCAATAATGAAAACAAGTATTGCTGGTATAATTATTTTAAAATATTTCATCATGACATTATCCTTTTCATTTATATATACGTTTTATAAGCAAAAAAAATAAAAAAATTTCTTTAAAAAAGAAAAATTTTTCATTAATTTTTACTAAAGATACTTTTTAGTATAATAATGATGTTTTTCATATCCCTATAATCGTAAACGGCAGAAATATCAGAACATTTTATTTCAAATAATATTGTTTAGCACAATAATAATGTTTTTCACATTCTCGCCGCCACAGGCGGCGGGATTATTGGATCATTTTATTTCAAATACAAGTTAAAGAATTAAATATTCCTGACAAATAAAATACAACAGTTTTTTCCTGGAGTTGATTAAATAATCGCAGATGAGCCTTTAGCGGGATAAAATCCGCTTGATTTTTAATCTTTATTCAGGCTTAATTCCTTAGATGCAATAATTCGTATTTTAGTACTATAAGAAATATGAGACACAGTAATTCGGGTAAATAGTAATTAAGTGAAATTAGAGCGCCAGACTTTTTGTGTTAAAAGAAAAATAACTAATAATGCTCGGCGTCCATGGCGAGCGAAAAAAGAGGTAAA
>JBBAGC010000406.1:0-2649 GCA_041655115.1 Spirochaetota bacterium
GTTATAAAAACAAAAAAATTACAGAAATTAGTCAAATTTTAGAAGTATTAGAACGAAATGGTCTGCTTGAAAAAGATGCTCATTTTGACGAAACTAAATATTTTGGAGATTTTGTCGAAATACATGCGGGATTGACAAGTTGGCGTGTTACGCTAAGCAAAGAATCGATGGGAACTAAGATTACATTTGAAAACAACTATATCCGAACAGTAGGCGACTTAGAACTTATTGTTGTGAGATTTAAAAATATATAGAGGCATAAAATTATAGAAAAAAACCCTAATGCCGATTATGATAGTATTTGGTTTGAAGGACAAGCAACGAAATTTGGCGAAACTATGCGTCATTGAGAGAAATAATTTTGAAAAGTCTGAGCATATAGATTGAATGATCCAACAAAATATGTTATAATTAAGTATAAATAAAAAGGAGATAAAAAATGAAATTAAAAGTATGTTATAGTGAAATGGTTTATTATGAAAATGATGTGGCTTTCACAGATGAGCAAATTAAAGAAATGCTAGATGAAGTAGGAGTTCCAGAAAATGAAAGAGAGGAATTATTTTCTGATCCAGATAAATTATTGGACGCTGTGCGATTTAGTCAAATATTTAATGACTACTTGTCTGAAAGCCTTACATTTGAAATTGTAGATTCAGATGGTTTTCAATACGAATACGTAGATCTCATTAAAGAATAAGGAGAATAAAAGGGAAATTATTCCTATAAACTTGATGGCTTGAGTCCTACCGAGTGTGCTATATGCGAGTGTGGCGGAATGGAAGACGCGCGTGGTTTAGGCCCACGTATCTCACGATGTAGGGGTTCAAGTCCCTTCACTCGCACCAAAAATATAATATTTAGTTCTTGACAAGTTCAAAATAATATATTATAATATTTTATAAAGAAAAAAGATTTTCTATAAGGAGGAATTACTATGGAACTTTTAAAAGAAACTTTTACTTTCAAAGTACCCGATGAACCTGCCGCAGTGCAATTAATCGATGCAGAAAAAGCCAAAAGTCGAGGATTGGTAACATACAAAACTACTTACAAAACAAAAACCGTTAAAGGTGAAGTTGTTGATAGTTGGTATGTCGTTGATGTAACGCACGACTACACAAAATAAGACTTAGACCTGAGCAGGTCACTAAAAGGCTCAATTCATTAAATATCGCGGAGTAGAGCAACGGCAGCTTGTCAGTCTCATAATCTGAAGGTTGGGGGTTCGAATCCCCCCTCCGCCACCAAGCTTTTTTATTATTAGGTGGTTCCGTTGTGGAGTGTTAATAAACTACAACCATTTGGTTGCGTAAAATTGACAATTTTTATAAATTATGATATAGTATAAGTATAAAGAAAAGAAAAAAATACTTTTCTTAGAGGTGTTATATGGCTTATATTTATCAAATTATTAACAAAATAAATAAAAAATCTTATATAGGACAAACTAATTTTACTTTAGAACAAAGATTTAAAGAACATATTAACGATAGTAGAAAAGATTTTCAAAATAGACCTTTATATAGTGCATTTAAAAAATATGGTATTAAAAATTTTGAAATAGTCCTAATAGAAGAAACTGATCAACCTAACGAAAGAGAGATGTATTATATTGAGAAAAATAGGACTTATGTAGGTTTTGAAGATTCAAATGGATATAATGCTACTCTTGGAGGAGAAGGAAGAAGAATGATTGATATTAAAGATAAAGAAATTATAGATAAGTATCAAGAATTAAAATTTGTTAACAGAACAGCTGATTTTTTTAATTTAAATCCAGAAACTGTTAGTAAAATACTAAAAGCCAATAATATAGAAGTAAAAACCTATATGACTGAAGGACAATTTGCTAAAAAGACTGTTTATTTTAAAGATAAAGTTGGTAATAAAAAAGAATTTGAATCTGTTATTGCTGCGGCAAATTGGCTTGTAGAAAACAATTTAACTCAAGCTTCTGTTAACTCCGCAAGAGTAAGTATTGGAAGAGCTATATCAGGCATAAGAAAAAGTTATTTAGGTCTCACTTGGTTTAAAAATGAATAAAGAATTTCAAATACAACCAACCAAAAAAAATTATGAAGGGAATAAAAAACAATGGAATCAAAAGACTACGGGTTTTTCATTCGGATTGAATGGAATATTTCAGTCCAAGCCGACTCAGAAGAGGAAGCAAAGAAAATAGTGAAAGATGTTTTCGTACGAGAACATAATTTGAATTTAGACGATGAAAACTTCATTTTAGAAACGGAGGAAAATAATGGCTAAAAAACCAACACGGATTGTAAATCACGACCGTATCAAATATGATATCGTAAACTCTCGCATTAAACACTCTGGCCGCGGGAAAGCCTTACGCACGAAGTAGAATTTTAGGGGTCTCGTTCAACGGTAGGACGGCAGTCTTCAAAACTGCTTATGTGGGTTCGAATCCTACGGCCCCTGCCAATTAAATACAAAAGAAAGAAGGGTACTATGGCACTCACAGAAAAAGCACAAAAAGTTTTAAATTTTCTAGAAGAAAATGGATTTTTTGAGGAGTTTACGTCCTCAAGTTTAAGTGAAAAAATGGGCGACAAGGTAGCACCTGCCACTCTTACAAGTTTGGCTAAAAAGGGATATCTTGAAAGGTTCGATACGACGCCTAGA
>JBBAGC010000407.1:0-2638 GCA_041655115.1 Spirochaetota bacterium
TTTACAAAAATTGATGCTATAATGTCTCCCCTTGATATTGCCAAAAAAAATTTCCCTGATTCAGATATTGTTTTCATAGAAGGATACAAAGAGGGGAAAATATCCAAAATTGAAGTAATTGGCTCCAAGCCGGAAGAAGCACTTTTTAGAAACGATAAATTGATTAAGGCTATTCTCACAGACATTAGCATTGATACAGAACTTCCTGTCTTTTCAAGAAACAACATTGAAGCTATTGCTGATTTTATTGATAAAAACTTTTAAATAACCTCATTCAATTTATTTGGATTATGCAAACTACTTCTTTAGCTTTATCAAAGAGGGCAAATATTCCCCAGGTGCATCAAATCCTAAAAAATTTAAAATTGTTGAAGCCACATTACCCAGGCCTCTATCCTTCACAGTTTCATCTATCTCATAATCATTGTTAAAAGATGGATCATAAATAATAAAGGGCACTGGGTTAAGAGTATGAGATGTTTTAGGCTGATAATTCCCTGAACCTTTCTCTTTAATAAATTCCCCTGTCTTTTTATCTATCTCAAACATTTCATCAATATTTCCATGATCAGCAGTTATTAAAGCCACGCCCCCGCTCTTTTTTACAGATTCCAAAAGTCTGCCCAGGCATAAATCCACAGTTTCAACAGAAATAACAGCAGCTTCAAAAACGCCTGTGTGTCCCACCATATCCCCATTAGGATAGTTAAGCCTTATAAAATCAAATTCCCCCTTCTCTATCACCTCAATTACATTGTCTGTAATTTCAGCAGCTTTCATCCATGGCCTTTGATCAAACTCCACTTTGTCAGATTCAATTTTAAAATAGCTTTCATACCTATCATCAAACTTCTCTGTTCTGTTTCCATTCCAGAAATATGTAACATGCCCAAATTTTTGAGTTTCAGAAACTGCATATTGTCGAACCTCAGCTTGCACCAGATACTCACTTACTGTGCCATCAAATTCAGGCGGAGCAACCAGAAACTTCTTCGGGATTTGTAAGTCACCATCATACTGCATCATACCGGCGAACACCACCTTGGGCCTGCGCACCCTGTCAAAATACCTGAAATCCTCCATTTCAAAGGCCTTTGTAATTTCAATTGCCCTGTCACCCCTGAAATTAAAAAACAGAACAGAATCTCCATCCTCAATAGCGCCAAGAGGCTCCTTGTCATCAACAACAGTAAATGAGGGCAGGTACTGATCTGTTATGCCCGGCTTATCCTTTCTGAATGTTTCCAAAGCCTCCATAGCAGACTTAAAAGGTCTTGCTGTTGCAAGCACATGGGCATCCCAGCCCCGCTTAACAATAGTCCAGTCAGCTTCATAGCGATCCATTGTTGTTACCATTCTGCCACCGCCGGATGCTATGCAATAATCTGCCCCCTTTTTATTAAATACATCCAAATGCTTTTCCAGCATATCAATATATATATGGGCAGAGGTTTCAGGCACATCCCTGCCGTCAAAAAGGGTGTGAAGCCTTATTTTTTTAACACCATCTGCAAATGCCTGTTCAATAATTTTAAAAAGCTGATTGATGTGTGAGTGCACATTCCCATCGGACAATAATCCAATAAGATGAAATGCCCTGCCCTCAGATACAGGCGAAGCAATAAGCTCCTTCCATGTAGATCCTGTAAAAGCTGCTCCTGACTCAATTGCCTTGTTAACCAGCTTTGCTCCCTGATCAAATATCCTACCAGCTCCAAGTGCATTGTGCCCCACCTCTGAATTGCCCATATCAGTATCATCAGGAAGGCCAACTGCTTTGCCATGAGCCTTGAGTGTTGTAAAAGGGGCTGTTTTCATAAGTCTGTCAAGATTAGGTGTCCTTGAAAGGAAAAAAGCATTCCCTTCATTTTCTATACCAAGGCCAACGCCATCCATTATTACAAGCACAAGAGACCCTTTGCGTTTTATTATATTATTTTTATTTAAACTTTTCATTACAATTCCCCTGAATTTGATCCTGAAATTTCTGCTAATTCATATTTACTGAACCATAGTAGAATATAATTAATTCTTCCATTATTATCAAGCAGATAAAATATTAAGTGGAAATAATAAAAACCGGGATACAACAAATTTGTTGACATTCTAAAGAAAATTCCACAATATTTATTTATGGATATACAGGAACATGTAAAATACTGGATAGATAGCGCTGAACATGATTTTGAAGTCGCAGAAACCCTCTATACTGCAGGCAAGTATGACTGGTGTCTTTTTATTTCTCACTTGGTGATTGAAAAAATTTTAAAAGCAGCGTATGTTTTATCTCACAATAATGATATTCCTCCAAAAATCCATAACCTTGTACGTCTTGCAGAATTATCAGCAATTACTTTTAGTGAAAAAGAACTTCTATTACTTGACCAGATAAATGATTTTAACATTGAAACACGTTATCCTGACTATAAATTTTCCTTTTATAAAACATGCACAAAAGAATATGCCTCAGAATATTTTAATAAATCTAAAAAGCTATATTTATGGATAAAATCCCGAATAGTATAAAACCTCTAATTAACCGCTATATGGCAGCGCTTGCAAAAAGCGGGATAGATATAGACACTGCCTTTCTATTTGGGAGTTATTCCAGAGGAACGTTCAATGAATTTAGTGATAT
>JBBAGC010000408.1:0-2636 GCA_041655115.1 Spirochaetota bacterium
CAACATGATCAAAATGACCGTGTGTTAAAAGCAAGGCATTTATATTTTCAAGATCCGATGATACAATTGGAGGAAGTGCCGCATTACGGGAAATATAAGGATCGAGCAAAACTGCAGAGCCTTCTGATTCTATTTTAAGGGATGCTGTTCCATACCAGGTAATTTCCATAATAATCATCCTTATCAGAATATCAATTATTATGTACTGCTGAAAATACATTGTCAACCTTAATCATGGAAAAACAGGGCATTTCCTGAACCTTAAGCAACTAAAAATATTTCATAAAAAGGAAAAGCTATTGACTAATTGGAAAAATTAAAAATACTGAATTTCATCAAACAAGCAAAAACAGAATAATAAAAAATCTCTTACTGGAGAGAACCCTATGGAATTTTTAACCAGCTGGTGGATGTACGCCCTTGCGGGTTTTGTAATGACATTTGTAATAAGCCAATCAATCTTCTTTCTTGTTAAAGCCTCAGCCAGGGCACGTGAACTTGGCATATCTCAAAAAGATATAAACAAAACAATAACCTCATCAATGATATTCAGTATAGCCCCATCAGTGGCAATTCTTCTTGGCCTGGTAACACTTGCCAAATCCTTAGGGATAATTATCCCCTGGATACGCTTAAGCGTATTAGGCGCAGTTACCTATGAGCTCCCTGCTGCTGTTAATGTGGTAAGCGGTGTTTTTGGGCTTTCCATGGGTGATACTGTTTCAAGTCATCAGGTTATTGTTACTGTGCTTTGGGTTATGACTCTTGGAATAATTCCGCCCCTCATTATTATTCCGCTTTTTTTAAAAAAAATACAATCAGGTGTATTAAGCATTCACCAAAGGGATAAGGAATGGGGAGAACACTTTATGAACGCCATGTTTTTAGGCATGATATCCGCCTTTCTTGGCTATGTTCTTGCTCCAAGAATAAGCCCCCTTGTTGAAGGCTATTACATATCAATAACAGCAATACTAACCCTTATTACATCAGCCCTTATTATGGTTATATGCGGCATCTTTGTTAACAAATATAAACAGGAGTGGCTTAAAAGCTATGCCATCCCCTTTGCCATGATTGGCTCTATGCTCATGGCTATTTTCTATACATATTTGGGGGTAAGATAAATGAACACCTATAGTGAAAGAATACACTTCTGGGGACGGCTCTGGATGCTTGGAGCACTTTTTACAATGTTTTCACTCCCCCTTACGGCAAGCATTGTTTTAGGCGTATGGCCTGAAGCAGCAGATTTTATGAAGGGGTTTGCAGCTACAGCTATTATTTTCTGGACAGTTACAACTATTGAGGTTTTCACCTTTACGCCAATGCTGGGAAGCGGCGGATCATACCTTGGATTTGTTACAGGAAACCTTACAAACCTGAAGGTTCCTGCAGCAATAAATGCAATGCAGGCTCTGGATATAAAAATGGGAACCGAACAGGGGGATGTTATTTCTACAATTGCAATTGCTTCAAGCAGCATAATAACAACCATAATAATAGCTGCAGGCGCACTAATGCTAATTCCCCTCACACCTGTTCTTGAATCACCCGCGCTTAAACCTGCTTTTGACAATATTGTGCCTGCCCTTTTTGGTGCTCTGGGTGTGGTTTATATTTCCAGAAGCTGGAAAATCGCAGCAGCTCCTGTAATTTTTATGGTTACACTTTTCCTGCTTCTCCCGCTTGTCATTAATCCAGGTGCAGTTGCAGGCCTTGTGGGGATTTTTGTTCCATTAGGATGTATTATTTCAATAGTTTCAGCAAAAATTTTATATAAAACAGGAAAATTATAAAAGAGGAAATATCATGTTACCATGGATTATTTTAACAGCAGTTTTACTTTTAGTAACAGTCACTGTTCTTATTCGCGCTTGCAGATTCAAGCCTGAACCTCAACCAGAAAGAGAAAAAATAAAAGATAAACCTGATACTAAACGAATTACTGAATCCATGTCAAAGATGCTTCAATTTAAAACAATATCAAGCATAAACAAAGAGGACGTTGACCTGAAAGCGTTTTCTGACTTTATAAAATATATCAAAACCAGATACCCAAAAGTGGTAAAAGCTTCAAAAATAAGCGAGCATGGTGAAAGCGGAATACTCTTTAAAATTAAAGGAAAATCATCTGCCTCCCCTAGTGTGCTCATGTCCCATTATGATGTTGTACCAGCTGATGGTGAATGGATCCACCCGCCCTTTTCAGGAAAAGTAACTAAAGGAAGAATCTGGGGACGGGGTGCCCTGGACAACAAACATAGCCTATGCGGAATAATGGAAGCCTGTGAATATCTCCTTGGGAATAAGCATGAATTTGAAAATGACCTCTATCTTGCCTTTTCAGGTGATGAGGAAATTATAGGAGGAAGTGCTGATGCAATAGTAGAACACCTTGCAAAGCAAAAAATTAAACCTGCAATTGTAATTGATGAGGGAGGCGCTGTTGTTGAAAACATTTTTCCAGGGGTAAAAAAAAGAAGTGCAGTTGTAGGCATAGCAGAAAAAGGTTATCTTTCTCTGGAGCTCTCAGCAACATCAAAGGGCGGGCATGCTTCTGCACCGCCTGATGATACTCCTGTAACAATACTCTCTGAAGCTGTGTGCAGGGTTAACAAAAGCGGGATCTTCAA
>JBBAGC010000409.1:0-2636 GCA_041655115.1 Spirochaetota bacterium
ATAGCAACTGCACCTGTATTTCCAGCTGCTTCAAGCCTGTTATAAACATCAAGGTCGCTTTCTTTAACATACCAGGGGTGCACACCTGTTGTAAATTCCACTTCACTGTATTTTTCAGCCAATGCACAGGATTGCTCCCACTGGTCTATTGTGATTGATGATGTTATTAGTTTTACAAGCCCGGCGTTTTTGGCATCAGATATTATTGAGTCCAGGTTTGTGCCAAATTTCCGGCTTTCAAGATGACAGTGAACGTCTACAAGTTTCATTTTTATTCAGGCGCAATATTATTCTTTTTTATTTTTTCAAGATAAAGTTCAAGGTCGCCCATTGATATAAAGTATTGATTTTTCCCTTCTGTATCAAATTCCAATACAAATGCAGAGTAGTGTTTGCCGCATACAATCAGGAGCTCCTGTTCAGGAAATTCGCTGAATATATACTTGAGGTGTGCTATTTCAGTAGTATCCATTTCATTGATCTGTCTGAAATCAAGGATTATTGTATCCCTGGAAATGCTTTTAATAAATGCACCTGAGAGTATTTTATTTCTTTCACTCATTGCAGCTTCTGATTTTAAGGTGAATCTGAAAATCAGGGAAGTTCTGCCGTCCTTTTTTGAAACAATGACATTTGTTGAGGCATTCTCCTGAAGCTTTATTCTTTGGTCACGGGACTGATTGATTGCTGTACGCACCTTGCCGGAAAGAATAAGGGAGTCAGAGTTTTTTGAAATATAATCAAGAACACCAAACTTCATTGCCAGGAGTATATCATCTCTCTTTGTTTGTGAAGAGTACATTATTACAGGGATATGCCTTGTGAGATCATCTGCTTTAAGCTTTTTCATTACCTCATAGCCATCAATGTCAGGCATTACAACATCAAGAATAATAAGATCAGGGTTTCCATTTTTTGCAAGCTCCAGGCCTATAGCTCCAGAGGATGCTGTAATCACATTGTGCCCGTCTTTTGTAAGTATATCGGATGTTATTTTAAGAGCCATTTTTGAGTCATCAATAAGCAGGATGAGCCCATTTAAGTCAGGATCAAATTTGAGCTCTTTGAGCAAAGGAGCTTCTTTTTTATTTTTGCCGGAATCTTTTTTTGGGATTAATCTTTCAATACACTGGAGTACGTGATTTTCAGTAAATGGCTTGGCAAGGAAGTAGGAGGCGCCATTGTGTATTCCTTCAATTATATTCATTTCCTGATTTGCAGAGCTGATTATAACTATTTTTGCTTTGCTGTCATAGTTTTTTATCTCTTTTGTTGCTTCTATTCCGTTCATACCAGGCATATTTATATCCATGGTTACTAGGTCAGGTTTAAATGTGGTGTATGCAGCCAGAGCTTTGTCACCACGCTCGCATTCATGTACAATAGTGTGTCCCATTGAGGTGAATATATCTGCAAGCTTTTTGCGGACAAGCTTTGAGTCATCAACCAATAAAATTTTAGCCATAAGAATTTCTCCTGAAAAACTTTGCTTTTTTATTCGCCGATAATTTTCACAAGCACCCGTTTGGGGCGCCTTCCATCAAACTCTGCATAGTATATCTGTTCCCATGGACCAAAATCAAGCTTGCCCTGGGTAACAGCTGCAACTATTTCCCTGCCCATTATGGTTCGTTTAATATGGGCATCACCATTGTCTTCGCCTGTGAGGTTGTGTCTGTACTGGGATATGGGTTCATGTGGTGCAAGCCTTTCTAAAAAATCATCAAAGTCCTGGATAAGGCCACTTTCAGCGTCATTTATATAAACACTGGCAGTTATGTGCATGGCATTAACAAGGCATAGCCCTTCCTTGATGCCGCTTTTTTTAAGCTCTCTTTCAACATCAGAGGTAATGTTAATATACTCCCTTCTTGAGCTTGTGTTAAATGTCAGGTATGCTGTATGTGATTTCATTGTTTACTCCTTAAGTGTCATTTCAAGAACTTCAACAGGGTGAAGCACTTTAAATTCTGTGTTCATTTCTATCTGCATTTTACAGGTTTCACAATCTGTAATAACAAATTCAGGATGCACGCTGTTTATCATGTTAAAAAGATTTTTTCCCACATCCTGGGATATCTGGTAGTTTTCATTTTTAAATCCGTATGTACCTGCAATTCCACAGCATTCGGAATTAAGCACAACCAGATCAAGTCCTGGAATCATTTTTAAAACATTGAGTGTGTATATTACTCCTCCTGTTCTTTCCAGGTGACAGGGGGAGTGGTATGCTGCTCTTATGCTCAGGTTTTTCATTGCAGGAATATTTCCTGACATAAACTCTTCAAAAATAAATTTTGTAATGTAAAAGGTTCTTTCGTTAAATGCTGAATTATCCAGTTTTAAAAATCCGGGATACTCGTGCTTAAGAGCATAGGTACAGCTTGATGAAGTGGATATGATTTTCATATCAGAGCTGGTTTTGGATAAAGATTTTATATTGAAAGCAGCATTTTTTTTTGCCTTTTCAATATAGCCATTTGCTATTAAAGGCACACCACAGCATTTTTCCTTTGTAACCTGAACTCCATATCCAAGGGCATTAACCACCTTTACCATTTTTGTACCAAGTTCATGGTTATTATAGTTTACATAACAGCCGTGAAAGTAAAGAACATTTTTTTGAAAACCGCTTT
>JBBAGC010000410.1:0-2619 GCA_041655115.1 Spirochaetota bacterium
TTCTCCCGGAAGTACTTTAAAGTCATTAGGGAAATTTCCTGTAACATCATTGTCTCCACTTGCAAAATTTGTTTCCCCTATAAGAATAGTACCTCCACCCGTAAAGTCGGAAGTTTTGGAATAGCGAACCTGATATTTTTGAGGACCGGATGCGTTATATCTGAATTTAAATGTGTCAGGCTCTATCTGATATCCTGCGTTGGCAGTTACCGTAAACTGTACATACTGCGATAAATCAACCGCACCTGAAGTTGTCCAGTGAGGGGAATTTCCAGAAGTATTATGTTGCTGCTGAGCTCCAGCTAAATTAACTCCTGCAGCACTCATAGGTGCAGAAGTAATATTTGAAGCCACTACAGTAGCATTCAAATTGTTATTACTATTCCATCTTACCAAATCTGTCTGACCAAAGAAAAGAGCAGGCAGAAGGCTTAACAAAAAAATAATTTTAGTTTTCATAAGCAAAGTTTGTTGTTGTTGTTAGTTTGTTTTTTAAATTTATTGTGTTATTTCTGAGCGTTTGTAAAACACTTTTTAATGCATCAGATTTTGTTTTTAATCTGAAAAAATGCCACAAGAAACTTCAAGGAACATCATAAAAAATATTTCTAAAATATTTTTTACATTTTCACGTAGCAAAGGAAACTAAAAGGGGAGGTTACAACAAATTTCGAGTATAGTCAAAGTATAGACAGTTTAAAAAAAAACGAAAGAGGTACAGAAAGGTAAAAAAAGTGGTTTTGTCTATATTTTGTCTATATAGGTAAGAATGCTTTACTTTGATTATAAGCGTTTTACATTTGAGATAAGATTTTTTCAAAATCGGAATCTTCTTCGATATTTAGCTTTTTCTTTATTCGATATTTTTTAGAAATCACACTTTCGTGGGAAATTTTGAGTAGTGTTGCTATCTCTTTATTCGATAAATTTAGCTTTATTAGTGAGATAAAATCAATATCGTTTTTTGTAAGGTTAGGGAATTGACTTTTTAAGTTGTTTATGAAGCCGGGATTTATTTGTGAGAATTTAATGGTAAACTCTTCCCAATAATCTTTTTGTCTGATTAGTTTTCGGAGCGACCTTTTCATATTAGCAACCGAATCATTGTTGTTGTCGGACTTTATGATAAGTGTAATTTCTTCTTGAATATCTGCCAAGAGCAAAGTCATAGACGTTAATTCTTGTTCTCTGAGAGCCAATGTTTGTTTTTGAATTTCGAGTAGCTTATGTTCTTCATCTCTTTTTATTAAAGCTATTTTCTTTGCGTTTTCGGCTCTTTTTAACTTTAGCTTTTGGTATTTGCTTCTTAGCTTGAAACTTCTGTTAAGAGCTATAATCATAACAATAAGTGTGGCTATAATCAGTCCGGCAAGAACATAAATTTTGTTTCGTGCTTCTATCTTTTCACTTAGGAGGGTGTTTTTTATTTCTAAAGCTTTGGTTTTTTCTTGTTGGAGTTCTGTTTGAAATTTCTTCTGAATCTCTATGGTTTCAATCTCCTTACTTGTCAGCGATATCGAATCTTTAAGTATAATAACTTCCTCAAGGTAACAAATAGCTTCATCGTTGAGCTTTAGGTTTTTATAAGTTTCTGCAGCCATTAGCCGGAAAACCATTTGGTCTTCAATGTTAAATAAGGTGCGTTCCGGAAATTTTTTCACATTTTCAATAACCTCAAGAGCCTGCTTATATTTTCCCATAACATTGAGAAGTTCTATATATTCAGTAGCTACTCGCATGGTTTTAAAAGACCGACTACGACTGACATAATCATAAGCCTTCTCATTATATTTTAATGAGTTATCGAAGTCTTTTTTGAAGAAGTATGCTCTGCCCAAGCCGTTGTAAGCAAGGCCTATCAACTCTTCGCTCTTAAAATCTTTAAGTCCTTCGGCTGCCTCGAGAAAGACTGTCTTGGCTTTTTTGTATTGTTCCACCTGTATCAAACTACTGCCGTAATTGATAAGAGTAAGGTAATAATTTTTCATATCACCAACCTCTTTTAACAAAGACAAGCTTTCTTCATACAGTTCTATTGCAAAGTCAAAATTTCTTGTTTTGTAATACATATTGGCAAGCTTCTGTTTGATAACAGCTATTCTTTGTTTTTCAGAGGTTCCCTCTAAAATTTTTATTCCTTTCAAAAAATAATCAATAGCTTTATAATCTTCAAGCATATAGACATAGTTGGAACCTATTTCTCCGTAAGTCATGGCAATACCTACCTTGTCATCAATAGAATCGTATATTTTTAAAGCTTTGTCTAAATGTTTTAGAGAAGAAGCATAATCAGATTCGTTTCGTAAGACATTGGCCAAATTCAGAATGCTTCCAGCTTTGTTTTTCGGATAACTACTTGATTTTTCAATTGCTTTTTTAAGATATATTTTAGCGGAGTCTAATTTTGAAACCTGACCATAATACAATCCGTAATTGTTATAAATTTTTGCAGCAGATGTGTCGTGAATATCATTGCTAGATATATTTTTAACCATTAGCTCTAAATAAAATTTTGCACTGTCTGGTTTCGAAAAAATATATTGAGATACCTTTTGATGGACTTGATTAAAGTCAAAAGGTTGCTGTTGGGCAGATAACACAAAAGGGAAAAAAGCAACC
>JBBAGC010000411.1:0-2594 GCA_041655115.1 Spirochaetota bacterium
GGTTCAAAAAATGAAGCAGGAACTTATATCAAAACTTGAGTCAGAAAAAGCAGGTCTCCATAAAAAATTTAAAATTACAAAACTTGGAGTGTTTGGCTCCTATGCCCGAGGAGATGAAAAAACAGATAGCGATATAGATATACTTATAGAATTTGAAAACACCCCTGGAATGAGAGAGTTTTTTGGAGCAGAAGAATATCTCGAAAAAATTTTAAACAAAAAAATTGACCTTGTGCGTGAAAGCGCAATAAGGCCTGAACTTAAAGAAAGAATTATGTCCGAGGTAATTTATATATGAAGCGTAGACAGGCTCTATATATTAAAGACATAAAAGACGCAATAGAAGCTGCTATAAAATTTACAAACAACATGACCTACGATGAATTTAATACAGATGACAAAACCTTAAGTGCAGTAATAAGAAAGCTGGAGGTCATTGGAGAAGCTGTAAAAAACCTCTCAATAGATATTACATCTTCAACCTCTGATATACCCTGGTCTATTATGGCAAGAATGAGAGACAAGCTTATACATGGATATTTTGGTGTTGATATTGCAATTATATGGAGAACAGTAAAGGAGGAACTTCCTGAAATACTTCCTCTTATAATCAAACTTTATGAACAAAGCAAAGACAATGCCTGATATAATTACAGACGACATCACAGGAGTTGAAATAAGCTACTACTTCATCTGCAAAAAGAAGCTTTGGCTTTTTTCGCATAACATACAGATGGAGCATACAAGTGAAGCTGTTCAAATTGGAGCGAAAATTCATGAAGATTCATATAAACGAAAACGGAAAGAAATTACCCTGGGCAGAATTAAACTTGATTTTATAGAACCGGGAAAAGGGTTAATTCATGAAGTAAAAAAATCAAAAGCTGTTGAAAACGCCCACTTATGGCAGCTAAAATACTATCTTTACAAATTAAAACAGCTTGGACTTGATTTCAATGGTAAAATTGACTACCCATTAATACGAAGAACCGAAAATGTTTATTTTGAAGAATCGGATAAAACTTATATAAACAACATTCTTAAAGAAATTGAATCAATCAAATGTCTTAACTCACCTCCTGAGGGAGAAAGATCCGGTATTTGCAAAAAATGCAGCTATTACGAATACTGTTTTGTTTAATTATGAGAGACTACTATATTTTCAGATCAGGAAGAATAAGCAGACAGGACAACTCTGTAATGTTCTGCTACAAGGAAGATGGCAATGTAAAAAAAACACCCATCCCTGTGAACAATATAGACTCCATATATATTTTTGGAGAAATTGACCTTAATACATAGCTTATAAACTTTTTTAATCAGCATGATATAATGCTTCATTTTTTCAATTATTATGGTTTTTATTCCGGCACTTTTTACCCAAGAGAATTTTTAAATGCCGGTGATGTAATTGTCAGACAATCATCCTTTTATCTTGACCATACAAAGCGTTTAAGCATTGCAGCGGAATTTATAAAAGGAGCAGTATATGGCATTATTCAGAATCTTAAAAAATACAAAGATAAATGCAACCGTCAGATTGAACAAATAGAATCGCTCTTTGAAAACATTGATAAACAGAAAAATATTCAATCACTCATGGGAATAGAGGGGAATGTAAGAGATATATACTACAGGGCATTTCCATTGATAATCAACAGGGAGATTGAATTTGAAAAAAGAGTTAAACATCCCCCTGATAACATGATGAACGCTTTTATTTCCTTTATGAACAGCCTTGTTTATACTGCTGTTTTAAAAGAAATATACAGAACCCAATTAAACCCAACTGTAAGCTTTTTGCACGAACCCTCCTACCGAAGATTTTCTTTATCACTTGATGTAGCAGAAATCTTCAAACCGATTTTTGCAGACAGAATTATATTCAGCCTCATGAATAATAATCAGATAACAGAGAAACATTTTGATAAAGAGCTTAACTATGCCTACATGACAGAAGCAGGCAGAAAAATAGTTATACAGGAATTTGACGATAAACTTAATACTACCGTTTATCATAAACAGCTTAAAAAAAATGTTTCATATAGGCGAATTATAAGACTGGAACTTTACAAACTGATAAAGCATTTACTTGAAGAAAAAGAATATAAAGCGTTCAAAATATGGTGGTGATTTATGTTTGTAATTGCTGTTTATGATATATCCACTCTTGAAAAAGCCGGAAAAAGAAGGCTTCCAAAGGTGATGAAGACAATGAGGAAATACCTCCATCATTCACAAAAATCGGTTTTTGAAGGAAAAATAACAGATGCCGATTTTTTTGCATTACAAAAAGAAATCCAATTTATAATTGACAGCAAAGAGGATTATGTGGTTTTCTTTAAAATCAGAGGTCTTAACAACCTGGAAAGAGTAAATATTGGAATAGATTTTGATCCTACCTCTAATATTCTATAATGTGCAATGCATTACCGCAGGTTCGCGAATTTTTTTTAATTTTTTATACGAAAAGCCCTGATATAATCAGGCGTTTCAGATGGGTATCAGCTCCCAGTAGTGGGATTTAAAGTGCAAGGCTTGACGGGGTTAAGAAAGATCAGGATGAGGGTATCAGCTCCCAGTAGTGGGATTTA
>JBBAGC010000412.1:0-2590 GCA_041655115.1 Spirochaetota bacterium
TTCAAGACTGGCATAAGCTTCGGGCATATACTCCTGAAGCGACATATATTTTTCTTTTCTTTCTTTTTCGGAAACCTTATTTTCCTTAGCCCAGCGCTTTGATCCTGCAATAGTAATCTGCTGAGGCGTTCTTATACCAGCTACAACATCCTCTCCCTGGGCATTTATTAAATACTCACCATAAAATGCATTTTCTCCTGTTGAAGGATCCCTTGTAAATGCCACGCCTGTTGCACATCTGTCCCCCATGTTTCCAAAAACCATGGATTGCACAGTTACAGCTGTGCCCCAGGAATCGTCAAAACCATTCATCTTCCTGTAAAGAATAGCCCGATCATTATTCCATGATCCAAAAACAGCTTTTATGGTTTCCCACAACTGCTCATGGGGATCATCCGGGAAATTCCTTTTTAGCCTTTTTTTAATAAGAGCCTTAAATCTTTTAACCAGCTCCTGCAGATCTTCAACTGTAAGTTCAAGATCATCTGAATAGCCCTTTTCCTTTTTAAGCTCCTGCATCTCATGCTCAAATGGATCCTCCTGATCCTTATCAACAGGCTTAAGCTCCATTACTACATCACCGTACATTTGTATAAAACGCCTGTATGAATCCCAGCCAAACCTGCTATTACCGGTTTTGGCTATTATTCCCTGAACAGTTTTTTCATTTAAGCCAAGATTTAACACTGTGTCCATCATTCCAGGCATAGAGACCCGCGCACCAGAACGAACAGAAAGGAGTAAAGGATTATCAGGATCACCAAACTTTGTTCCCATTATCTTTTCAATCTTTGCCAAAGCTGCATCAACTTCTTTATCAAGACCAGGGGGTATTTTTTTATTATTAGCGTAATATTCAGTACACACTTCAGTGGTAATAGTAAAACCAGCAGGAACAGGGATTTTTATATTAGACATCTCTGCCAGATTTGCTCCTTTACCGCCAAGAAGGTTCCGCATATCAGTGCTTCCCTCTGCAGAACCACCACCAAAACTATAAACTTTTTTAATCATGGATTATTCTCCTTACATAACGAATATTTAAAGAACAAAACGCAGTAGAATATAAAAATCTGAATTTTGAAATTTACTCATAAATTCTGTTATTAGAGAATGAATTTATCATCATTTGTAAAGACTTTTTTAAAATTTTTGCATAGACCTTTCATTAAATTTTATAAATAAAATCAAAAAGACTATACTTATTATTTAAAGCATTTAATACTGCTTTCCGGTAAAAGAGGTAAGCCTTTTAAATATAAAAATTATATTTTATAATTTACTTTTATTATAGCATAACACTTATAGAATTTAGTTGATTTTTTTTCAAAAGTAAAAATGTTTCTAATTATTACTGATAAGTACAAATAATATTCTAAGCTTTAAAGAACTCAGGAACCGATAACTATCTTAGAGTAATTTCATAGGATATATAATGATAACAGGAAGAGATAGAAAATTAACTGAATTGAGCAAAGAGGAATTGGAAAAAAAAGTTTTTGACCTCCAAAACCTCATTGAAATTGCCATGAGCCTCTCTTCAACCCTTGATTTTGATAACCTCATGGAATCGATTCTGTATATATGTATAGGGCAGATGATTGTTGATAAAGTTGCTATATTTTTAAACAGCAATCTGGAAAACGAAGAGCTTATTATTTATATGCAAAAAGGTTATACTCTTGATGAAAAATCAACAATAAATGAAAAATCCAAGCTTATAAAACATTTAAAATCAGACTGCTCAATTCTTGATAAAGAAAAAGCAAAAGACCTTATGAATTCTGATTTACCTACAAAAAAAATATTTGAATCATTAAACCCGGAGATTGTAATTCCCTTAAAATCAAAAAACTCAATTAATGGCCTTATCTTTATAGGCGAAAAACTTATAGAATCATCCTATACTTCTGATGAAATATATTTTTTGCATCAACTATCACGATTTGCATCTATTGCTGTTGAAAACTCGCGCCTGTACAGGATGGCTACTCTTGACAGAATGACAGGCCTTTATGTACACCACTATTTTCAGGAACGCCTTACAGAAGAAATAAAAAGAAGCGAAAGAAACAATGCACCCTTAACTCTTATCATGGCTGATCTTGATAATTTCAAAAACATCAATGACAACTATGGACACCAGGCCGGTGATATAATACTTAAAAATATAGCGAAAATAATTCATGATAACATACGCAGTTTTGATATAGCAGCGCGTTACGGCGGTGAAGAATTTGCAATAATATTAACAGATACAAATGTAGATGCAGCATATCAAATTGCTGAAAGACTGCGCAAAAAAGTTGAAAATACAGTTTTTCCTGGTGCTGCTATTCCGCTAAAAGTTACCATAAGCATAGGCATTTACCAGTTTAACCCAAAAGAGGATAAAAACAAGAATAACCTTATACACAAGGCTGATTTGGCTCTTTATAAAGCAAAAAAGTCCGGTAAAAACCTGGTCTTAATCCATGATTCTGGAGAAGAATAACATATGTCCAGAGAAAAAGAATCAAGGCTCAACATAGAATCAAAAAATTTTACAACTAATAAAAATGATATACCAGAGGAAGAAAACCTCATTTCC
>JBBAGC010000413.1:0-2588 GCA_041655115.1 Spirochaetota bacterium
TATTATAACTTTTATATTCATTTACTACATCAATTTTTATTGAAGCATTAGCTTTTTCAACTTCCAGCTTTAATATAGATACAATATTTTCAGTTACTTCTTTAAGTTTTTTATCATCTCTTGATCTAACTTCACCTTCAATAATAACTCTATCAGGAACTATATTTGTTGCTTTTCCACCGTTTATAATACCAATATTACAAGTAGTTTCACTATCTATTCTGCCAAGTTTAAGTTTGGATATTCCACATGCAGCAGCAAATATTGCATTTACACCTTTTTCAGGTTCCACACCAGCATGAGCTGCTTTTCCTTTGACAATAGCATATATTGAATTCTGAGAAGGAGCTGATACTATAACTTCACCAAATGCTCCACCTGAATCAAATACAATTATATTTTCAAGTTCTTTTATAAGTTCTTTATCAAGATATTTTGCACCAAGAAGACCTATTTCTTCACTAACTGTAAGAATAACATAGCATTCTCGCATTTTCTGATTATTATCAACAATGTTTTTTATTGCTGTATAAATTGCAGCAATACCACTTTTATCATCTGAACCAAGAATAGTATCTCCTGAACTAGTTATCACACCATCTTTAAGAATAGGTTTTATACCTTTTCCTGGAACAACAGTATCAACATGAGCACTTAAACCAATAACAGATGATTTTGTATTACCTTCAAAATGCACAATAATATTAGGTGCATCAGTTTCTGTATATTTTAAAGATTTTTCATCTTTATATATTTTACCACCTAAATCAGCAAATTTTTGAACAATATAATCAGTGAATTTTTTAACACTATCAGATTCACTGTCAATTTTTACCATTTCCATAAAATTTTCAACAACTTTACTCATATTACCCTCCATTTAGATTAAAAAGATTAATATCTATAATGATCTGGTTTAAAAGGACCTTCTGCTGAAATACCAAGATAATCAGCCTGTTTTTTTGTAAGTTTTGTAAGAGTTACTCCAAGTTTATTAAGATGTAATCTTGCAACTTCTTCATCAAGCTGTTTAGGAAGCATATAAACTTTACCTTTTTCATACTTTTCAGTATTATTGAAAAGTTCTATTTGAGCAAGCACCTGATTAGTAAAAGAACAGCTCATAACAAATGAAGGATGTCCAGTTGCACAACCAAGATTAACAAGTCTTCCACTAGCAAGTAGAATTATTTCTTTACCATCTGAAAACTGATATTTTTCAACCTGTGGTTTAATATTAATTTCTTTTATACTACCTTTTGCAACTTTATCAGTTAAATATTTAACTTCTATTTCTGAATCAAAATGACCAATATTACATAAAATAGCCTGATCTTTCATAGCTTTCATATGTTCACCAGTAACAACATCACAACATCCAGTTGCAGTTACAAATATATCTCCAAGTGAAGCTGCTTTTTCCATTGTCATTACTTCATAACCTTCCATAGCTGCCTGAAGAGCAATTATTGGATCAACTTCAGTAATTATAACTCTTGCTCCTAATCCACTCATAGAATGAGCACAGCCTTTACCAACATCACCATAACCTGCTACAACAACAACTTTTCCTGCAATCATAATATCAGTTGCTCTTTTTAGTCCATCTGCAAGAGATTCTCTACATCCATAAAGATTATCAAATTTTGATTTTGTAACAGAATCATTAACATTTATAGCTCTCATAGGAAGATTATCTTCAACCGCTGCCTGATACAATCTATGAACACCAGTTGTAGTTTCTTCAGATACACCTTTTATTTCATCAATAAGTTCTTTATGATCATTTAATATAAGCCATGTAAGATCTCCACCATCATCAAGAAGAAGATTAGGACCTCTTCCGTCTGAAAACTTAATAGACTGTTCAAGACACCATTCATATTCTTCTTCAGTTTCACCTTTCCATGCAAAAACCGGAGTTCCAGCTGCTGCAATTGCTGCTGCAGCATGATCCTGAGTTGAATAAATATTACAACTTGACCATCTAACTTCTGCACCAAGAGCTTTCAAAGTTTCAATAAGAACAGCTGTCTGTATAGTCATATGAAGACATCCAGTTAGTTTTGCACCTTTAAGAGGTTGAGCTTTACTGTATTTTTCTCTCAAAGCCATTAAACCAGGCATTTCTTTTTCTGCCATTTCTATTTCTTTTCTACCCCAAGAAGCTAAAGTAATATCTTTCACCTTATAATCATTCATATTATTCATGTTTTTTTCCTTTTCCATTTTTAAAACTCCTTATATTTTTTGTTAATATAACTAAAATAATTATATAAAACCTGCGAAATAGCGAATCAAAATGTTCAATGAACATTTTTTGGCGAATTAAAATGTTCGGTGAACATTTTTGTGTGAAGTGGATTTATAGCTTTTCCCATTTCACCCTTTCACCCTTTCATCCTTTCACCCTTTAACCCTTTAACCCTTTAACCAATTCCAAATTATAAAATAATTAGTTATAATTTTCAATTTATTATTTTTTCTAAATTACTTTTACAAAAAACCGATAAAAAGACAAGTGAAGTTTTACCCTCTCTTTTAATGCGAGGTTGTTCAAAGTAGTTTGTTTTTTTAATACTATTTTG
>JBBAGC010000414.1:0-2588 GCA_041655115.1 Spirochaetota bacterium
TCATAATAATGTTTTGTTTGGTAAAGTTAAAGATCTTTTTGAAGCAGGCGCAGGCGAAATTCTTGTTATTGAAAATGAAGCAAAAAAAGAGGTTCTTGTTCCTTTTGTTGAATCAATGGTAAATACGGATCGTATTAAAGACGGTATTATTGAAATAAGCCCTGTAGAGGGTTTGCTTGATTTTTAAAATTTATACACTTTTTCCTGATTTTTTTGGTACGCCTTTGAGTTCAGGGCTTATGGGAAAAGCTGTAAATTCCGGAATTATTACTTTTAAAATTATTGATATAAGAGAGTACTCGGAAGATAAATTCAAAAGATGTGATGATTACCCCTTTGGCGGTGGTTCTGGCATGGTTTTAACCCCGGAACCTTTGTTCAGGGCAATTAGAGAAAATGAAAATTCCGGCTCAAAAATAATATATGCTTCACCTTCAGGCAAAGGGCTTAATCAGACTTTTGTAAAAGAGTTGAGTCAGCTGAAGGAAGTTTCCATAATATGTGGACATTATGAAGGGATTGATCAGCGGGTAATTGACACCTTTGTGGATTATGAAATATCCATAGGGGATTATGTGCTTTCAGGCGGAGAATATGCTGCACTTGTTATTGCTGATGCAGTTGCAAGGAATATACCCGGATTTATGTCAAACAGGGATTCTCTTGTTGAAGAGAGTTTTGAATCTGATCTGCTTGAATATCCTCATTATTCAAGGCCGGCAGAATTTATGGGCCTTAGGGTTCCTGATGTTCTTCTTGGAGGGAATCACCAGGATATTGCATCATGGCGTTATAATAAACGAATTGAAAAGACCAAGGGGAATAGACCCGATCTTTATAAAAAATTTCTAAAGAGAAAATTATTAGGGGAGTGACTGATATGGATATAATGCAGGCTATTGAAAAGGATATAAAACCTGTTGAAAGAACCATTGATTTTGAAACAGGTGATACTGTTCGCGTTCATTATAGAATTGTTGAAGGTACGAGAGAGCGTATACAGGTTTATGAAGGTATTGTTATAGCTATTGATAATAAAGGATTGAGTAAAACGTTTACAGTAAGAAAAATTTCTTTTGATGTTGGAGTTGAAAGGGTTTTTCCTGTGTTTTCTCCAAAAATTGCGAAAATTGAAGTTGTCAGAAAAAGTAAAACCAGAAGAGCCAAGCTTTATTTCCTGAGAGAAAGAAGGGGCAGATCTGCCAGACTTAAAGAGAAAAGGGTAAAATCTGTTAAAAAAGAGAGCAAGTCAGCACCAGCAGCTCAGGTAAATAATGCTGAAACGGATGTCAGGGCAGATGTTGCTGAAAATCAGGTTGTTTCTGAAAAAACAGAATAGATTCTTTTTAATTTTTAAAACAGATAGATTTTACAAATATAGGGGGGTGGATTGATTATGTCCGCCTCTTCCTGTTTAAATGCTCTTGTACCTGATTTTGCCATAGAAGCTGAATATTTTTTAAAGGGATGTAAATATATTGCAGGAGTTGATGAGGCTGGAAGAGGGTCTTTGGCAGGCCCCTTGTCCATTGGTCTGGTAATATATGATTCTTCCCTTTTTTTAAATCCCCCTGAAGATATTTCCTTTTTGATAAATGATTCTAAAAAGCTTACTCATAAAAAAAGAACAGAGGCTTTGACCTGTATTAACAGCTATGCCCTTGAGAAGTGTTATACCTTTGTTCCTCACCCTGTTATTGATAAATATAATATTAATATAGCAACCATGATTGGTATAAAAAAATTGCTTAACATGGTTTCTTTTAGCCCTGATTTGATTATTATGGATGGGAATTTTAAGTTTCAACTGGATATTCCTTATGCTTCCATTCTGAAAGGGGATAGTTTATCTCTTTCCATAGCATCTGCATCTATTGTGGCAAAGGTAAATCGTGATGCAATAATGGACAGGCTTGATTTAAAGTTTCCCAATTACGGCTTTAATTCCAATAAAGGATATGGTACAAAAAAACATATTGAATCTATTAAAAAGTGGGGAATTTCTCCTGTACACAGGATGACATACGAGCCAGTAAGGAGTATGTTTCTTAAATAGAGGTAAGTTTATTGATGAAGGCTGGAGACTTAGGTAAAATTCTTTCAATTAACCTTAAAAGCAACAGGGGAATTTCCGATGTTGTTAGAAATCTTAAAATAGGACAAACTGTTTCTGCCAGGCTTATAAACTCAGAGGGGAATAGAGCTGTTCTTGACATCAATGGAAAAAGGTTAAGGGCTGATTTTATTAAGGGGGTTCCTGATAAAAAGGTTGTTCAGCTTATTTTAACTGATAAGTCAGCGCTTAATGTGGTTTTTAAGCTTGCTGATGCAGGCTCTGATGATCCTTTTTCCAGGATCCTTCCATCTTTGACTTTTCTCCCAAACTTTGAAGTTGAAAAAATATCGCTGCATAGTCTTATGAAATTTATAATCTCTTCAACTCCTGATATTTTTGAACTTAATCTGTTTTTACTTGGCTTTAAAAAAGAAGATAAAAAACAGTCAGGCCAGGACAGGCTTTTTAAAATGCTGCTTGAGAAGGGGCTTTCTTTAAGTTCAATTCGTTACATAAGCCATGTTTTATCAGC
>JBBAGC010000415.1:0-2583 GCA_041655115.1 Spirochaetota bacterium
TTTACCTATTTTTCACGGTTTTGGCCTTGGTGTATGTGTCAATGCCTGTTTTATGAGCGGTGGTAAAAGTATTCTGGTGCCTCAATTTACTCCTGATGATGTGGCAAAGCTGATTAAAAAGAAGAAGCCTACTTTTCTTATAGGGGTTCCCACTCTCTATGAGGCTTTGAACAAAAATCAGGTATTTCAGGGTGCGGATTTAAGATGCATTAAAGCTGCTTTTAGCGGTGCTGATACACTTCCTAGAGTTGTGAAGGATCGCTTTGAGAATATTGTTCAGAACAAGGGAGGGTGTGTCAAGCTTCTTGAAGGTTATGGGCTCACAGAAGCTGTTACTGCAATCTGTGCTACTCCGATTGATGCATACGTGGAAAACAGTATAGGTATTCCATTCCCTGATATGGAGGCTAAAATTGTGGGAATGAATACTCTTGATACAATCCCCTGTGGGGAAGAGGGTGAGCTTTGTGTTAAGGGGCCTGCTGTGATGTTAGGCTATCTTGACAATCCGGAGGAGACAGAGAGTGTTTTAAAAAAGCATGCTGATGGCGATGTGTGGCTGCATACTGGTGATATATGTACAATGGATGAAGACGGATTTATTTATTTTAAACTGCGTCAAAAAAGAATGATAAAATCCTCTGGTATGAATGTTTATCCTGCCCAGGTGGAAGCCCTTCTTTATCAGCACAGTGATGTTGATATGGTCTGTGTTATAGGTGTGCCGGATCAGGATCAGGTTGAGAGGGTGAAGGCCTTTGTTGTTTTAAAGGACAAAGATAAGGCCGGGTCTGAAATGGAGCAGGAGCTTATCAGGCATTGCAGAGAAAGCCTTATTGTGTGGAGCTGCCCCAGGGAAATTGAATTTCGTGATGATCTGCCAAAAACCCTGGTAGGGAAGGTGGCGTATAAGGTGCTTGAAGATGAAGAGGTGGAAAAACTGAGGCAGCAGGGGAAATATACCGGAGAGCGGTGATTCAGGTGTTGTTTTTATATCTGCGGCGGATTTACTATTTACTACAAGGAGTTTAATGTGAATATTATAGATGAATTTAAAGATGTGGTGTTAAATCCTTACAGGTATGCGGCAAAGCTGAAAGCTGATGAGGGTAAAAAAATTATTGGATATTTCTGTACTTACGCGCCTGAGGAGCTTATATTTGCTGCAGGGGCTCATCCCATGAGGCTCTTTGGTACTAATGAGAATATTCACCTTGCCGATTCTCACCTGCAGACCTATAGCTGTTCACTTGTCCGGGGGGCTCTAGAGGAGGCTTTAAATGGCAATCTGGATTTTTTAGATGGCACTGTGTTTCCTCATACCTGTGATTCAATACAGCGTTTATCTGATATATGGAGAATGAATACTTCATTCAGTTTTTTTAGTGATGTTATTATGCCTGTGAAGCTGAATACTGAGAGTGCAAGGGAGTATATGCGGGATGTGATAGAAAAGTTTCGTAATGACCTTGAGTCTGGTCTTTCAGTTTCAGTAAGCAATGATCAGATTGCAGAGGCAAATGATATTTATAACAAAAACAGGGGTTATCTTAAAGAAATTTACAGGCTTAAGAGTGAAGACCCTTTTTGCATAAGCAGCGTTGATACATATTATATTATTAAAGGAGCCATGATTATGGAGCGGAGGGAGCTTTTGAAAAAACTCCCTCTTGTTATTGATTATATCAAGAGCGGTAAAGCTGCAAAGCCTGCTTCTGATAAAAGCAGACTTATCCTTGCAGGGAGTATATGTAATCATCCTGATATTTATAATATAATTGAGGAATCTGGTGGTGTGGTTGTGTGGGATGATCTTTGTACTGGTTCCCGTTATTTTGAAGGAGAAATTTCCTCCCAGGGAGATCCTGCAAAAGCCCTTGCTGATAGATACAGCAGCAGGGACATCTGTCCTGCCAAGCATATATCAAACACTTCAAGAGGGGATAACCTGGCAGCACTGAGTGCTGATTGTAAGGCAAGGGGAGTAATTTTCATGTACCTGAAATTTTGCGATCCCCATTCCTGGGATTATCCCTATATGAAAGGAATACTTGCTGATAAGGGGGTGGCCAATATGCTTCTTGAGGTTGAGGATAAACTGCCACCTTATGGACAGCTTAAAACAAGGTTTGAAGCCTTTATGGAGATGCTCTAACTGTTCTGATGAATCCAATAAAACCTTAAGGAGTAGTATATGTCTGATAAAGATAAAATTATAGATGTGGAAAAAGAGAAGCGCAAGGTCAAGAGCCTGGGTATAATGAAGGATATAATGACCCGTTATTATATAGGTGCAAAAACAGCCAGGCAGAACAATAAAAAAGTTGCCTGGATTACCAGTGGCGGACCAGTAGAACCGCTTCTTGTAATGGATATTATTCCTGTTTACCCTGAAAATTACGGTGCCATGATTGGTGCATCAAAGATGGGTGTTGAACTCTGCGGGATTGCCGAAGGTATGGGCTATTCACAGGATCTCTGCTCATACGCCAGGGGTGATATAGGACAGATTGAAACAAAGGGTGGTCCTATTGGCGGTCTTCCTGAACCTGATATGCTGATATGCTGCAACAATATATGTGG
>JBBAGC010000416.1:0-2578 GCA_041655115.1 Spirochaetota bacterium
AGATTTGGCAGCTTTAATAAGCTTCAATATTTCAGAAAGCCTGTCAGGAAAAACAACAACTTCAGGATACTCTACCCGCCAGTCTGTTGCATCAGTAACATGAGAAACTTTTTCAAAAGCAGCAAAGGAGATATTATTCTTTGAAGTAACAAAGCTTAAGGTTCTGAGTATTTTTGCTCTTCTTTTTTTTTCGTTTTTAAATTTATCAAAAAAATCAGAATCTATTTTACGAAATGTTTTCAGAAATTCTATTAATTTTTCATTTGATGTTTTATTTTCAATTGATTCAAAACGTATCTTGTGTAGTTTTTTTAATCTCTTCTGTTTTTTATGATCCTCCAGATAATCATTAAAAATATATGGATTACGATCAATAATAAAGATATCGCCAATCATTTCAAAAATAAGCCGGGCACTTCTTCCAGTAACTCTCTGAGTGCGAAGGCCATCAAGAAGCTCCCATGTTTCTGCATCAAAATATTTGAGTATTATCTCTTTATCTGAAAATGATGTATAGTTATAGGGTATTTCCCTGTATTCAAAAATTTTTTTCATATTTATTCTCTATCATTCCCTGGTTCAACCATCTAACATATAAATTATTATTTAAAATCCCAGCTCCTCACTAATCTCCTGAAGAGCTGTTAAGGAAAGTTCAGCAAATTCATTAAGCGGTATATCTATTTTTTCACACTCAAGAATATTTTCGCGCTTTACTGAAGCAGCAAAGGCCTTTTCCTTCATCCTTTTAGTAATAGACTTTGGCTTTACACTTGAAAGCTTTTTATCAGGATATACCATAGCTGTGGCAAAAATAAGCCCTGTAATTGTTTCTCCAGCAGCAAGGGCATGCTGAAACTTTTCACTTCTTTTTTTCCCTGATGCTTCTTCATTGTGCATCATTATGGCATCTATTATATCAAATGAAACACCCTTTTCATTGAGAATCTCAACTGCCTTTATTCCGTGAAGCTTCATATCACCATTGGTAATCTCAACATCTATATCATGCAAAAGCCCTGCAATTCCCCATTTATCCTGATCTTCACCTAATCGTTTTGCAATACTCCTCATTACAGCTTCTGAAGCAAGAGAATGAGCAATCATTCGATCATTTTTTACATATTCTTTAAGCAGGTTTAAAGATTCTTCTCTTGAAATAGACATTAAAAAAGTCCCCTTTTACAAATATTCAAAAAACACAGAAAATACCTGTTCAGATTAAAAAAATGAACATTATTGATCAAGTTAATAAAGGCATATAAAAAGATTTTTTTTAACATCATCTCAAAGAGGAAAAAAGATAAGTAGATGGATTTATTTTACAGATATCAAAAAAATAACTCATTCCGGATTATTAGGAAACATAATAAACTTCATTCCCCTTTATCTTAAAAGAAAACCCCCTAAATCCCCCAGAGTGGGACTTGATAAATTTCTGTTCACATTTATACTTTACTAAACGCTAAAATAAAAAAGGTACATTAAAAAGTATAAAATGAGTTAATCAGCCCTCTATAAGGGGGCGGCGGCCAAGGATTTTCTATAGAAAAAATTTTATTCCGCCGGGGGTTGATGCGTATAGAAAATAATATAACTTTTCCCAAAGATCCGGAATGAGCTAAATTTTTACACAAGGACAGAAATCTCTTTAATAAATAATAAAAATTCGCACCCTAACTAAAAGTTCTCACTCCTGCTATTATCATGGCAAGGTGAAAACCCGCTCCTAATATAACAAATATGTGAAAAACTTCATGAAAACCCAAATATGGCGGAAATGGATTAGGCCTTTTAACAGCATAAATAACAGCCCCGGCAGTATAGAAAATCCCGCCTGATACAAGAAGAATAATAATACCCAAAGGCATAACTTCAATCAAAATTTTCAAAGGTATAATTACAACCCATCCCATAAGTAAATAAATTATAGTGCTAAACAGCCTTGAAGCATTGGAAAAAAAGCTTAAAAATACCCCTGCAAATACAAGCGACCACTGGGCAATTAAAATACCCTTCATCATCCACCCATCAAGGTAGATAAAACACATGGGTGTGTATGTGCCTGCAATTAAAATATATATAGCTGAATGATCCAGCCTTCTCCAGACTGATTTTTCATTGGGATACTTTTTTTTTGAATGATAAAGAAAACTCGCTGTAAAAAGGGTTATTGCTGACAAACCATAAATCAAAGACACAAGCTGCAATGCCCAGTTCATGCCTGCTAAAACAACAAGAACAATTGTACCTGCAACCATAACAGGAACCAAAGCCCCGTGTGTATATGCAGAAATTTTTTCTTCTTTAAGCAAAACCATATATATCTCCAGTTTTATTACTTGCTGTTTTTTTTAACACATAATTTCAAAATAAAAAAGAATTTTTAATAACCAGCTATCTTTATAAACAGTGCACCTGTATAAATAGTTGCAAAAAAACTGCAACTATACTCAACATTAACTGTTATAATAATAAAAATTTAAAAAAAGCTGGAGTTATATATGTCTACACCATCTGTTGCTGCTCAGATTATTGTAAGTATTATTCCTATTGTTGGGATTGTAATGGGATGCAC
>JBBAGC010000417.1:0-2576 GCA_041655115.1 Spirochaetota bacterium
AAATATGGTTACAATATTTATAAGCGCGTTCTTTGCTGTATCCTCAAGGCGCGCAACAACTCCGGATTCCTTGAAAAGATTACCTAACATTAACATTCCCACAAGAGAGGTGGCAGCAGGAACTATAATACAAACAACAAGAGTAACTGCAATTGGAAAAATAATTTTTTCCCTTTTTGAAACAGTTCTCAGCTGTTCCATTTTTATCATACGCTCTTTCTTTGTGGTAAGTGCCCTCATTATGGGAGGCTGAATAATAGGCACAAGAGCCATATAGGAATAGGCAGCCACAGCAACCGGGCCAAGAAGATGAGGAGCCAGTTTTGCAGTAAGAAAAATAGCAGTAGGTCCATCAGCACCGCCAATAATCCCTATTGATGCAGCCTCCTGGGCTGTAAAAAGACCAGAGTAAATAGCACCTCCAAATGTAATGAAAATACCAAACTGGGCTGCTGCACCCAAAAGCAGAGCTCTGGGATTTGCAATAAGAGGTCCAAAATCGGTCATTGCGCCCACACCAAGAAAAATAAGAGGAGGGAAAAAACCCATTCCCTGATAAAAATAATAAAAAATTCCTCCGCGCTGCACAGTTTCAACGTAGTTCTCGCCTATTGCCATAATAGGCTGATCCATGACTCCACTAAATGGAATATTTGTCAAAAAAATTCCAAAACCGATTGGAAGAAGAAGCAAAGGTTCAAATTTTTTAACAATAGCAAGGTACATCAATGTAAATGAAATGCTTATCATAATCACGTGCTGAACAGTCATCCCATAAAAGCCCATACTCTGAATAAAATCAATTACTGCATCTAACATAATAATATCTCCTTATCAACCGGTTCTAAGCAATAACTACCAGTAATTCACCGGTATCCACAGACGTGCCCTCTTTTACACTCACTTCAGATACTACGCCATCAAAAGGAGACTGTATTTCATTTTCCATTTTCATAGCCTCAAGAATTAAAAGTACATCACCGGCTTTAACCCTGTTTCCAGTTGCTGCATGAAGTTTTAACACAGTCCCTGGAAGAGGAGCTGTAATTCTTTCTCCACCTGAAGATATTTTAGGAGCCTGAGGAGCCTCCTTTGCAGTAGAAGTGCCTGGAGCAGCATCAATCTCCTCAATTTCAACCTCATAGGCCTTCCCATTTACAACTATTTTAAATTTTTTCATTTTTCAAACTCCAAAATCAAATATAATCTTTATCAAAATAACAGAACACAGAAAAAAAATTTAATTTATCTCTTTTATATTTTTAATTGCAATACTATCTACGGGTTTACGCATTACTGCAGCCACAGCGGATGTGAGCACTGCAACAAGTTCATCCTCCAAGGCTAAGCCAGAATCTTTATCAGCTCCATCCTGAACAGGTTCTTTTTCAGCAACAATTTCTATAGACAATACCCTACTAAATACCATGATAACTACAAGCAAAAGAACCAGTACGACAAAAGTTACGCCCATGCCCAAAAATATTGAAACAAAAATCCCCACTGTCAAATCACCCAGACTAAGGGTTTTTATCAGACCAGGATCAGAAAAAATTTTTAATATTTCAGTAATATTCATATTTTTGATTCTCCTTAACTTTCCCTTTATATATTTTTATAAAAGTCTATTCCGCTTTAAAGCAATTATATTCTGACACAGAATAACTGAAAAGAATTTTATCTTCCTTCATCATTCTTTTACCATGCTCCAAAAGATCTATATTAATTAATTTACGAACCATATCCTCTTCCCTATCCAGAGAAAATTCCGCCACTCTTTTTTTATATATTTGTGAAAAAAACAAAGGATCAGCAATTGCAACTGAATATAAATACCAGTCATTTACAAGCTTTATCAAAGCTTTTTTCTCTTCCGTGCTCAGCAAATAATGGGCAGGACATAAAAACCTGGAACAAATTTTTTCTGAAAAAAGCGACCTTCCCCTTTTCTCCTCTCCACAAAAAAGCGGATGAAGCAAACACCCTGGTTTCCCCTCTGATAAAAATCCCTGATAGGGACATACGTGAGATTCCCTGTCTCTCACATCAGCAGGCTCTGTATAATCCTCATAGTTTTTAATAAGAGATTCCCTCTCTAATCCTTTTTCTAAAAAAGCAGTTAAAGATTGCCGGGAAATATCTTTAAAGTTAAAAAGTCCACAGCAGAGTGAACATCCCTTTAAAGAATCAGGCTGGCACAGTATTATTTCATCTGCCTTATATTTTTTTATATTGCCCATTATATCAGTTTTTTTGTATAATTAAGGAGACCGCCTTCAAGAAGGATAAGCCTTTGTCTTTTGGATGCAAAAACATCAAAGATATACTCAGTGCCGCCAATAACCATTGAAACCGGCTCCCCTGATTTCACTGATCCCAGTAAATTTTTAATTTGAAAATCCATGCCCTCTTCAATTTTATCGTAATCTTCACTATTAGTAAAAATAAGCGGAACTATACCAAAATTTATAAGGTTCCCTGAATGAATCCTTTCAAAGGACTTTACAGCAACAACCCTTACTCCAAGATACATTGGACATATTGCAGCATGTTCCCTGCTTGAACCCTGGCCATAG
>JBBAGC010000418.1:0-2572 GCA_041655115.1 Spirochaetota bacterium
ATCAAAGGCTTTAATTGCCATAACTAGTGAACTCCGCCTGCAAGCTTATATATGAAATAATAGTTAGCACTGAAAAGATAGTAAATTGTAACAATAAGAATTGCTGATAAAAAAATAAAGAAAAATGCAATTGATAAGTAGTGGATTGGACGCTTGAGGAAATAAACAAGGATTGCAGATGAAGTCATTTCCATTCTTTTGAAAGTTTTTATTTTCCCATAAAAAATCATTGCTATAACAATAATTATAAATAGAAAGAAAAAATTTTTCAAAACAAAATTAAAGGTGTCAACATTATTTACTGCAAAATAGGATAGAGGGAAAACAATAAGGTTCATGATAAAAACGCTTAGTGCTGCAATTATAACAGTAAGAAATCCTAATGATGAAAGTTCCTTTATCCTGTCCTTTATGCTTCTTCTTTCATATCTGTTCTCATGACTATTCATCAGCATTATCCTCTATTGCGCTTTTGTCATCAGATTCTTTGTCTTTTTCAATAAGGCCTTTGTCTTCAAGAGCTTTCTTTGCTGCGTTTTTTACCCTTTCATTGGGATCATATTTCATTTTGTATTTTAATATGTCAATTGTTCTTTCATCATCAAAATCTTTTATAAGGTTCACAGCATTCAGCCTTACACCAGCATTATCGCTTCTCAAAGAGTTCATAAGAAGCTCAACTGAATCTGAATCTCCAAAAGCAACAAGTGCTGTTACTGCATGCATGGAAAGGTTGTAATAACTTTGTTTTTTCCTGAAAGGGAACTCTTCAATTTCATTGAGCAGTTTTTTAATATCATCTGCTGATTCCTTTATCTTTAATGAACCCAGAGCTTTTACTGCATGGCTCCTTATAGTCATGTCCTCATCCTCATCATTGAGCAGTTCAATAAGAAAATCCTTTTGTGCAGCAGATCCAACCTTTCCAATGTAGAGCATAAATCTTTCTCTTGCCATTTTCCCGGTTTTGTGATCTTTTATATTCTCTATAGCATAGTCAAGAATATCATTACTTTTAAGATCTGTTAAAAGAATAATAAGGGCTTCTGTGAGATTGGAACTCATTCCCAGATCCTGCTTTTTAAGAAGATCAATAACCTTGTCCTTTGCCTCATGTGCTTCCAGTCTTCCAAGTGCATAACAGGCTGCAATCTGAATATCTTCAGATTTATCATCAAGGGCTTTAATTAATGCTGGAATCGCTTTTCTATTTTTTAAATCTCCCACTACTGTAATTGCTGTTTTTTTTGCTTCAATATTAGGATCATCTTCTATAAGATTAATTACTTTTAAAAGAACCCGATTTCTCATGTCTTCACTTTTTATAGATTTTATAAAGTTCATGGCTGTAATGCGATCTTTCTGCATTCCATATTTAAGGGTTTTTTCAATTCTCTCCACCTTCATTTTGTCTTCTTTTGCATCAGCCTCTGTATAGTCCTTGGCAGTTAAGATATTAATAGATGAGAATGATAATAAGTATATAAATATCATGGTAATTGATTTTCGCGTCATTATTTTCTCCTGATAAAAGCTTTTTTATATTATCGGTTTTTAAATTTCAGAAACAGGTATTTTTCATTTGGGTTTTATATGAATTTTTATTTCATTAAAGATTTTTATCTTCAATGGCCTTGATTAAATAATAAAGGGATTCATTAAATGGTACTTTGATATTTCCTTTTGCTGCATACTCTATTATTTTCCCATTTATAAAATCGATTTCTGTTCTTCTTTTTGCTTTTATATCCTGTAGCATGGAGCATTTGTTTGTTGAAGTATTGTTGCATACATTAACAGTTGTTGTAATTATTTCATCTTCCATGATATTTATCCCTGCAACTCTGGCTGCAGCCACACCTTCACGAAGAATATTTTCCTGCAGTTTTTTTGAAAACTCATTATTTATTATTTCACCGTTTGTTATGTTTAATATTGAAGCAATCGGGTTTATACCAGCATTTACAAGAGCCTTTTGCCATACAGATTTTTCCGGTGTTTTTGTAATTGAAAAATCAAGTTTTGCAAGATTGAAAATTGAACCTAATTTTTTAACTGCCTCTTCTGATTTCCCTCCAAACTCTATTGTGCCTGCGCCCCCAAAACGAACTGTTGATGGATTCTCCTTTGCTGCTCCGTATGTTGTTACACCATAAATAATCTGTTCCAATTTTATAAATTTTTTTATAGATTCAAAATTTCCAATTCCATTTTGAATGGAAACAATTACAGAGTCCTTTTTTATATGTGGTTCAATAGTTTTTATTGCATCTTCTGTTGAATAGCTTTTAACAAAGACAAAAATTATATCAGCATCAGATAGTATTGATGGGTTAGAATCTATGATAGGATAAAATTTTTCAATAGTGTTATCCTGTATAAGGGTTAATCCCTCTTTTATTGTTTTGACTATATTTTTATCAATTTCAAAAATTGCGTGATTCATATCTGCTTTAAAAAAAAATGATGAAAAGAGTGAACCCATAGCACCTGCGCCAATTATACCAATTTTCATTAATCTTATCCTTTTTTAATTTTTTATGAAAATCATAATGTTAACCTTGTAAGGAGT
>JBBAGC010000419.1:0-2569 GCA_041655115.1 Spirochaetota bacterium
CCCATATACAGAAGTAAAGCTAAAGCCCCTTGAATTAAACAGCATAAGCCAGATGATGGATGAAACAATCAAGACCATGTCCGAAAATTTAATGCTCTCTGAAATGGCTCTTAAATACACAGAAGGGAATCCACTTTATATAAAAGAATTTATGTGGAAAATATATAAAGAAAAACTGCTGAAATTCGAAGATGACACAGGCTGGCAATGGAACAGCAAGGGCATTATTAATCTCTATGAATCTGAAAATTTTGTAACAACAATGATTGATCGCATGAACAACCTGCCGGCAAAAACACAGCTGTTTTTAAAATACGCTGCTTGCATAGGCACATCATTTACACCCTCTATAATTTCAGAAATGATGCAGGTTAATGAAGATGAACTTAAAGAAATTGCTGATGCACTTACCCGTGAAGGCTTTTTGCAAAGTGCCGGCTCAAAACTAAGGTTTACACACGACAGGGTACTTGAATCTGCTGAAGCAATAATCAGTGATAAAGAAGAAAATGCATTAATACACTACAGAATTGGCAAGTACCTTTTTGATTCAATGACAGAACATGAACATGATACCAATATATTTGTTATAGCTAATCATTTTAATGTTGCCATGGAAATCCTCACTCCAGAGGAAAAAATAAATTTAATGGAAATTAATTTTAAAGCAGGTGAAAAAGCCAGAAGATCAGCTGCCTATGAACTTGCACTTGTTTACTACTATAAAGCAGCAGGCATAGCAGATAAACAGACTTTAGATAGCGAAGAAAAAATCAAAATCTACCACGAATGTTTTACCTGCGAATACCTTAATGGAAATTATGAAAAAGCCTATAGCCTTTTTAGCCTTATGATGAATCTTTGCAAAACTAACTTTGAAAAGGTTAAAGTATATAAAACAAACGTGCTTTTACTAATGCACCTTAGCAAGCCTGAAATGGCTATTGACATGGGTCTTATTGGGCTAAAAATGCTTGGTGTTAAAATCCCTAAAAATCCTGGTAAAATTGAACTTTTCATAGAATACCTGAAAGCCAAATTCTGGCTGCAGCGTAAAAACTATGACATGCTCCTTTCCATGGAAAACATTACAAATCCATATATTGTTATGACAATGGAGCTGCTCTATACCTTATGGATGCCGGCCTATGCAGCTTATGCATCAAACAAAAACCTGATGAAATTCCTCACTCTTAAAATGGCAAACCTGACAATGAAACACGGCCTTTGCAGCACATCCCCATTTGCATTTATAACGCTTGGTATTATCTTTGGTCCTGGCAAAGAGCGTTATTCAGAGGGATACGATTTTGGGCTGCTTGCCCTTGAGATGATCAAAAATGAAAAAATTATTAATAAGGAAGTTGAATGTGTAATCAATGTTTTTTTTGCTTCTTTCCACGCTCAATGGATGCATAGCTATGAATATGCAATTCCATTCTTTAAAAAAGCCCAGGAATTAGGCACAAAGCATGGTATCTTTTATTACACAAGATTAAACAGGGTTTTCTATACAGCAGCAAGGCTTTTAAAGGGTGACCACCTTGACAGTATAATGAAAGAAGCCCTTGAACAGATAAACAACATGCATCACCCAGGGAATGCTCACTGGTATGCAATCATGAGCATGATAAAAAATATATTTTATCTCCAGGAAGGAAGCATTGACTTTTTCTACAATGACAAAAAATTTGATGACAGTGAATTTCTGAGCAATCTGAAAAAGATTGAAGTTAAACAACCCCTGCACTGGTTTTCTGTTTTCCGTGCAAAATCTCTTCTGATTTTTAAAAAGTTTAATGAAGCCCTAAGGATTATGGAAACTGCCAATTCTGTTCTTCCAGGACATCTTTCATCTTCTATTATTCCTGAACATCGCTTTATACAGTCAATCGCCATTATAAACAGAACAATCAAAAAAGATATTATAAGTCGAATCCGTTATTCATGGATACTTCATAAAAACTTATTATACCTTAAAAAGGCAGCAAAATCATGTAAGGAGAACTATCTGCATAAATACTATATTATCAAGGCTGAAAAAAATAAAAAAAGAAGATGGAGCATGGGATCAACACGATATTACGAAATGGCTATAAAGGAAGCGAATAAATCCGGATTAATCAATGACCTTGCATTGATATATGACCTGCAGGCATCCTATAGCAGCAGATTAAACCTGAATGATGCCAGGCATACGCAGCTTAAAAAAGCACACTACTATTACAATCAGTGGGGAGCCAAAAAAAAGGTTGAAGAGCTGGAAACCGATTATCCCTTCCTTAAAGTTAATACAGAATCAGATGAAAAAAATGGAGCTGCACAATCAGACAATTTGGAATCATTTTTAACTCTATTTGAGGACATGCTTACAGTATTGAACAAGCTTAATATTCCTGAAAAATCAAAGAGTATTTCTGAAGTTTTATATAATCATTCCCTTGGTGAAAGAATCATTCTTCTTATAAAAGACGATAATTCCTTTTCTGTAAAATCTGCAATAGATTCCAGGGGTTTTTCATTTTATGAAACAGGTGCAGGTTCTGAATTTTTATTCATAGACGAAATA
>JBBAGC010000420.1:0-2566 GCA_041655115.1 Spirochaetota bacterium
GGTAGATATAGGATTATATAGTGCAATGAATCCTTATATAAAAAAATGTATTCAAAAAGATATGATATATGTTTAATAGAAATAAAGAACTATTTCTTTTTGATATATTTGTGGCAGTATTGAAAATTAATAATACTGTTGAAAGATTTAATAATGCTCAAGAACTTTTGCGTAATTATAATGCCTGGGACAGTGTTATCAGAGAATTCGGGATTATTGGAGAAGCAGCTAATAATCTTATAAAGAGCGGTGTTTTGGATGAATCCAGTAGAGTAGTAGTTGATTTCAGGAACTTGCTTATCCATAATTATTTTGGTATTGACCCTGAAGAGGTATGGGATGTAGTTAAAAGTGATTTGCCAATTTTTAAAGAGCTAATAGTTGAGAAATTACTTAAGATTGATAGTGAGTTAAAATCTGAGTTGATAGAAGCATATATTGAAGAGAATATATTTTTAGTATTTATCAAGCAGGCATTGGAGTTGCTGAAATAATACATGAATTCCTTGAGTACCATAAAAACCTGAACTTTGTAATTTGCGGAAAAGACTTTGGATATAATGGTCGCATGACTATAGAACATATATGGGAAAAAGCAGGGAATAATAGAGGAAGAGTTTTGTATTTAAGAAGGCTTGAGAAAAAGCACTTAAGGAATATAGGTAGTGGCTAACAAAAAAATATCAATAGTTATTTGCACTTACAACCGAGATTTTATCCTTCCAGAATGTATAGATTCTTTAATTGCTCAAAGTGCAGATAAGAAAAATTATGAAATAATTGTAGTTAATAATAATTCCAATGATAATACACAAGCAATTATAGATAAGTATTCTTCTACATATCCTAATTTCAGGAATGTTTTTGAAGAAAAGCAAGGACTTAGTCATGCAAGAAACAGGGGAGCAGCAGAAGCTGGTTCTGAGTGGGTTTTTTATATTGATGATGATGCAAAAGCAAGGCCTGACCTTGTTAGCAGGGCATTGTATATAATTGATAATTATAATTTCGATTGTTTTGGCGGAACATATATTGCATGGTGGAAATATGGACAACCCAAGTGGCTTAAGAGTATTAATTTTGGTACAAAGCCTTTGGAGTTGTCATCAGTCGGTGTTTTAACAAAAGAAAATGCTTTATGTCATGGCTATCTTTCTGGTGGAGTTTTCTGTGTAAAAAAAAATATATTGGAAAAAATGGGTGGGTTTTCTCCATCTTTAGGGATGTCTGGAGATTCTTCCGGATATGGGGAAGAAATATTATTACAGGATCAGTTAAGAGAAAACGGTTATATTGTAGGTTATGACCCAACACTGATAATTGAGCATCTTGTTGCTGATTATAAATTAAAACTTTTATGGCATCTTAAAGCAAGGTATTATCATGGGAGAGATAGTGTTACAATATGGGCGGATACTAAAAGTAAAAGCTGGTTTTATATTTTTTTAAAATTATTAAAAGATTGTGTTTTTAATTTTTTTAAACTATTTAAAAAAGAATATTTCATTCAGAATTATATTATCGAATCCCTTGGCCCAACATTAAGTAATATTGGACGAAAAAAAGCAGTTAGGAAAATGAGGGAAAAAAAATGAATAGATTAGCTCCTATTGTCCTTTTTGTTTACAATCGTCCCTGGCATACTGAACAAACTTTAATCGCTTTATCAAAAAATGACTTAGCCAATCAATCTATTTTATATATTTATTCAGATGGGTCAAAGACAAATTCAACTAAAGAAGAAGTTGAGAAAATAGATGAAGTTAGAAAACTAATCCGCACCAAACAGTGGTGCAAGGAAGTTCATGTAATAGAACGGGAAAAAAATTGGGGACTTGCTGACTCAATTGTTGATGGAGTAACTGAAATAGTTAATCGGTATGGGAAAATTATAGTTTTAGAAGATGACCTGGTTACAAGTCCGTGTTTTTTGAAGTTTATGAATGAGGCTTTAGAATTTTATGAGGGTGAAAAAGATATTTTTTCTATTACAGGATTTAGTTTTCCCCAAAGATTTATGAATTTTAAGAGTACTGGTAAAGATGATATTTATTTTAATATAAGACCTATGTCTTGGAGTTGGGCTACTTGGGAAAAAAGGTGGGAAGGCATAGATTGGGATTTAAAAGATTTTAATGCTTTTGTATCTAATAAAAGGAAAATAAAAAAATTTAATACTGGAGGAACAGATTTAACCCCTATGTTGTTAAGTCAAAATAGAGGTGAAATTGACTCATGGTATGTAAGATGGTCCTATCATGCTATTATGAGAAACCTATATACCATTTACCCACGAATATCTTTTGTGAATAACTTAGGGCATGATGGTAGTGGAGTTCATTGTGGAAATAAGGAAAATAGTATATATTCTCATCATGAGATGAATTTAAATAGCCATTATAATTTTATAAAAGAAATAAAAATCAATAAGAAAATTATCCCTACGTGCCAAGATAGTTGTCGCCTAAAATAAATCAGGAGATGACAATGAAATACAGCAAAAGGTTCAAAGAATCAGTACTCAGGAAAGTCTTACCTCCAGAAAACAGAAATATTTCGGAAGTGG
>JBBAGC010000421.1:0-2564 GCA_041655115.1 Spirochaetota bacterium
CTGCGTCCTCTGTCCCTGACCAGCCTGCTGTGAACGCTGTCCGGTCTGTTGCGCCCTCTGTCCCTGACCGCCCTGCTGTGTACGCTGTGTGCCACCACCGACTGATCTTCTTTCAGAGTAAGATCTTGTCTCAGGCTTTTCACCATCTTTACGCTGCACTTCTGGCTTCTTTTCAGACCTGCCAGATGATGCCCTGGATGTTTCTTTTTTTTCAGATACCTTACTAATAGCATCTTCTTTTTTAGCTTTGAACTCTACACCTTTATCACCGCTAACTTCAACATTGCTGTCATCTTTTTTTTCTGCATCACTTTTTGTTTCAGTTATTTCTATGCCTTTTATTTTTTTAATATCATCAGAAACATTAACTCTTTTTTTAAGCTTAACCTTCCTGGTCTTTCTGGCTTTTTCCGCCTCTTCCTGCTTTTTCTTTTTAATAACTTCAATCCTTTTTTCTATAAGAAAAACATCATTTTCAGCAAGTTCGGAATCACCTCCTTCACAGGGGATGCTTATTGCACGGCATATTTCAATAACATCATCAATGGTAATATGGTTCTTTGTAGCAACGTCAATAGCTTTCATGTAAAATCCTGATCATTAAATTTTATTCTTCTTTGTTTTCCAGATATTCATCATCATGCAGATCTTCATCTTCAAAATCAACCACATCTGCAAGAATATCAAGAATTTTCTGTGCTGTCTTATCTCCAATACCTTCAACTTTTACAAGGTCATCAAAGGATTTTTCTACAAGCTCCTCTACAGAAAAAATACCTGTTTTTTCAAGCATTTTAATAACCCTTGGTTCAAGGTCAGCAAGCTCCTCAAGAGGTGTCTCATCAAGATCATCAGTTGAAAAAAGCTGATCAACAATAGCTCTTGAATCGCTTGTAGCAAGGAATTCCTGATAGGATTCCTCTGTTTTTATATCAATTTCAAAGCCGCAAAGTTTAGATGCAAGCCTTACATTATGTCCGGATCTACCAACAGCAAGCGAGTACTGATCATTATCAACAACAGCAATAACACCACCACTGGAAGTACCAACAACCTCTTTAACCCTTGCTGGAGTTAATGAATTTGCAGCCATAACAATTTTGTCATCATAATACTGGACAATATCTATTTTCTCGCCTTCCATCTCCCGTACAATGGACTGGATTCTTATCCCCTTCATGCCAACACAGGCTCCCACAGGATCAACATCGTCCCTGTCACTATAAACAGCAACCTTTGTCCTCATCCCAGGCTCTCTTACTATCCTGACTATCCGTACAATACCGTCATAAATTTCAGGGATTTCCATTTCAAAAAGCCTTTCCACAAATGAAGGGTGAGCCCTGGAAAGAATAACATCTGATCCCTTTGTGCTTTTACGAACAGCAAGAATAACAGCTTTAATTCTATCACCTATTTTATAGCGCTCCAGAGGAGACTGCTCCCTTACAGGCAGCACCCCTTCAGTTCTTCCCAAATCAACAAAGAGGTTATCCCTGGTTTTACGCTGCAAATATCCATTAATAAGCTCACCTTCTCTTACACTAAACTCATTAAAAATTATATTTTTTTCAGACTCCTTTATCTTCTGAATAATCACCTGTTTGGCAGTTTGTGCTGCAATCCGGCCAAAAGATTCAAAAGGATTTTCCTCAACCTCTATGTCATCGCCCAGACTTATGTCTTTTTTAATTTTTATTGCCTTGTCATAAGCGATCTCTTCTGCCAGATTACCCGGCTTTCGAACCACCATTTTTTTGCTCACAAGCATTACAGTGTTATTATCTCTGTCAAACTCGACCTTAACACTATCAGCAGTTCCATACTGTTTTTTATAAGCTGAAAGCATAGCAGATTCCACTATAAGTTCAATCTCTTCCCTGGGTATGCCCTTATCCTTTGCTATCTGATGAAGGGCTTCAAAAAAATTATTGCTCATCTTTCTAAACCTTTAGTAATCTAAATTCGCATTTATTATATTCTTGTATTTCACTTGTATAATCAGATTTTTTTCATCACTGATTTCAACATCTGCCTCACCAGCATCCTTAACAACTCCCTTTAAAACCTTTCTGACACCATCCTCTTCATAAACTATCTTTGCTGGTGCACCAATAAACCTTATAAATTCATCAGCATTTCTAAGCTTTCGGTCAAGTCCGGGAGAGGAGATTTCAAGGAAATATCCGGGGAGCAGATTCTTTTCATCAAGCCTGAAAGCAAGCTCGTCGCTATAGAGCTGGCAATCGTAATGAGATATCCCATTAAGGCTGTCTATTTTTACTGCAATTGTTGCGCGACCCTTTTTCATGCTTATAGAAGACTCATAAACATGATAACCGAGTTTTAAGGCAGATTCCGCAATAACTCTGTTAATTTCATCTTTTATCATAGACCAGACCATTTATAAAAAAAGAGTGGCCCCGCCACTCTTACAGGCGTCATTATCAAATATGAAGTATTAATTTCAAGTGTTTTTTATACCCTAAGCCTTATCACATCCTTTATTTTCATATCTCTAAACCCAGGCTCTTTTTCCCCAGTATAAAGATTAAGATCAATAT
>JBBAGC010000422.1:0-2562 GCA_041655115.1 Spirochaetota bacterium
GGCAGGGACAGAGAGCTAATGGAAAAGGCATATCCGGGTGACATACTGGGGTTTGTATCAAATGCTGACTTTCGTATTGGGGACACACTAAGCACTGACCCGTCCCTTTCATTTAATGAAATTCCCCGCTTTGCACCTGAGTGCTTTGCCTACATTCAAAATATTTCCATGTCCGGATACAAGTCATTCCGCAAAGGACTGGATCATCTCCTTGCAGAAGATATTGTGCAGGCCTTTTACCTTGACGAAATTAATTCAGCAACCCCTCTGTTAGGCGCAGTAGGGCCTCTTCAATTTGAGGTTTTGCAGTACAGATTAAAAGATGAATATGGTGTTGAATCCAATCTGGAAATGAAACAGTGGGAAGTATTAAGGTGGGCAGATTACGACATGAATATTGATGCAATAAAGGACTCCCTTCCCCATAATACCGTATATGGTAAAGATGACAAAGGAAGAACAGTTATTCTTTTCCCTACAATCTGGTCTATGGATTACTTTTTAAAAAACAATCCCTCTGTTAAACTTTTTGACTCACCCCAGCTCAATTAATAATAAACAGAGTAAAATCCATATTTAGAATTATTGTTGAAAAAAAATGCTTGTTAATGATATAAAGAAAAGATAGAGTATATTTTCAATCATCAAATAAAAGCTATTACTGCTTAAAAGAGGATATTATGAGCTGCTCAATTGCAATAGGAACACAGTGGGGTGATGAAGGAAAAGCTAAAATGATAGACTTCCTTACAAGAAATTCCAATGTAGTTGTAAGATACCAGGGCGGAACCAATGCAGGGCGCACTGTTATAGTAAATGAAAAAAAATATGTCTTCCACATAATACCATCTGGCATACTCCATGAAGATAAAAAATGCATTATAGGAAATGGAGTTGTTCTTGACCCTGTACAATTTCTTGAAGAGAAGGAACTCCTTAAACACAAAGGCATAGATATAAACGACCGGCTTTTTATTTCAGATGCTGCCCATTTCATCCTTCCCTATCATAAAATTCTCGACACTGTATCAAATGACAGGGCTCAATATAATCCTGGAACCACAAACAGGGGAGTAGGTCCCTGCTATGCAGACAAGGCTCTTCAAATAGGAATAAGAGCCGGCGATATTTTTAATGAAGAATATTTACAGCAAAGAGTAGCCTATGCACTTAAAATTAAAAACGAGCAGCTTGTAAAGCTTTACAATGAACAGCCTTTTACCTTTGACCAAATAATGGATATACTTCTTACCTTTAAAGAAAATGCAGGATCTTTAATTATAAATTCACAGCACTATCTTCACAATGCAATTAAAAATGGAGAAAAAATCCTCCTTGAAGGCGCCCAGGGTTTTGCCCTTGATTTAGATCACGGAACCTATCCATATGTAACCTCGTCCAACCCTACCATAGGTGGAGCGCTCTTAGGCACTGGCCTTAATGCAACACAAATAAAAGATGTTATAGGTATTACCAAGTCCTACGTCACTCGTGTAGGGGATGGTTCATTCCCTAGTGAAGCAGACAAGGCAGATGGTGACAGACTGAGAGTAAACGGCAATGAATTTGGCTCAACAACCGGACGCCCAAGAAGATGTGGCTGGTTTGATATTGCACTTTTAAAAAAAGCAATTATGATAAACGGAATTACACAAATTGCCCTTACAAAACTGGATGTACTTACAGGCTTTGATAAAATTAAAATTTCCACCGGATATAAGCTGAATGGTGAAGTAAATGGCGAAGCCTGGCTTTCACCATACAATCCTGTTACTCCTGAATTCAGAGAAATGGACGGCTGGAAAGAAAATCTTTCCAGGTGCAAATCCTTTGAAGATCTCCCTGAAAATGCACGCAAATATGTACTATTCATAGAAAAAGAACTGGGAGTACCCATATCCTATGTATCAGTGGGACCAAGTCGCGAAGACACACTATGCAGATAATAATAAAACAACAAAAGTATAAATATAATATACGAAATAAAAGCTTTAAATTAAGCTAATAAAATTTTAATAGGCTTTCCTGTAATATTTTTTAAAAAAATTTTAAATTTTGTTGACAGTCACAATCCTATTTTGTACAAGGTTTCTACTTTTGCTAAGATGAGTTGCTAGCTCAGTAGGTAGAGCAACTGACTTTTAATCAGTGGGTCCGGGGTTCGATTCCCCGGCAGCTCACATAAGCAAAAATTTCTTGTCCCCGTCGTCTAGGGGTCTAGGACACCGGGTTTTCATCCCGGCAGCAGGGGTTCGAATCCCCTCGGGGATGCATAAAAAAGACCGCTTATTAAAGCGGTCTTTTTTATATCCTTGCACCAGATATACAATAAAAAAGCTTCGGTCAATTGACCGAAGCTTTTTTGAACTTTAATTTTATATTTCATCTAAGCATCTTTTTTGTTTGATCTTCTCCAGACTCTCATCTTTTCCGCATCTTTAATCAACTGATCCCTGAAATCAGGATGAGCCAGATTAATCATCTTTTCAGCTCTAACCCATGTTGGCATACCTGCCATTTGCTCTGCACCATATTCAGTCACAATATAATCAACCATTTGAC
>JBBAGC010000423.1:0-2556 GCA_041655115.1 Spirochaetota bacterium
AGGGACAAATGGTAAAACATCAATTACCTATCTTCTTGAATCGGTTTTTGCTGAATGTGGCATTAACTGCGCTGTTATGGGAACTATAAACTACAGGTGGGGAGGCCGTCAGGTTGAGGCTTTAAACACCACTCCTGAATCAAGGGAAATCCAGTATATGCTCAGGCAGATGGCAGATGATGGTGTTACTCATGTAATATTAGAGGTTTCATCCCACGCACTTGAGCTAAGCAGAGTTGATGATGTGGCTTTTGATAATGTGATTTTTACAAACCTTACAGGTGACCATATAGATTTTCATAAAACCATGGATAAATATTTTGAAGCAAAGAAGAAGCTTTTTGATTTTCTTGATGCTTCTTCTAAGCAAAACAAAACAGCTGTAATAAATTTAGATGATAATTATGGAAAAACCATTATCAGTGATTGCAGAAAAATGGATTTTAAAACTGTTACTTTTGGGTTCCATGAAAATGCTGAAATTTGTGCACTTGATGAATCTGTTGTAAATAAAATAACAGGTCTTTCCTATGACTTTTATGATTCAGGAATCAGGCGCACTTTAAATTTAAACCTGGCAGGAAAGTTTCAGGCTCACAACTCCCTTGCTGCATATGCATCTGCCATTAACACAGGGCTTGATGCAAAGGCAGTTTGTTCTGGTTTGGAAAAACTGGAGAGTGTTCCTGGAAGGCTTCAGGTACTTGACCCTGGTAAGGGGTTTTTTATTGTAGTGGATTATGCACACACCCCTGATGCATTGCTTAAACTTCTCCAGTCTGTTTTTGAAATGGAGCATAACAGAATAATTACAGTGTTTGGATGTGGCGGTGACAGGGATAAAACCAAGAGGCCTGTAATGGGTGGGATTGCTGCTGCTAATTCTGATTTTGCCATTGTTACAAGCGATAATCCCAGGACAGAGGATCCGGAAAAAATTATTGAAAACATTTTAGCTGGAATAAAAACAGAAAATTACATGGCTGAATCTGACAGAGAAAAAGCCATAGAAAGGGCTGTGAACATGGCACAAGCTCATGATATAATTGTTATAGCTGGTAAAGGACATGAGGATTACCAGATAATTGGAAAATTAAAGAGTCACTTTAATGACAGAGAAATTGCACTTAAATATGCGAACATGAGAGAGTTAAATTGAAAGGCTGTTTTAAATCAACTGTTGGTGAAATTGTGAATATAACAGGGACTGTTTTGGCTGCTGGAAGCGTTTATTCTATTATTAAAACTGTTACAACCGACTCCAGGGATCTGGACAGGGACAATCTTTTTATACCTGTTGCTGGTGACAGGTATGATGGCCATGATTTTATTGAAGATCTTATTAAGGGGAAAAAAATTACATGTACCCTTACTGAAAAGGATGGGTTTGAAAATATGGCAGGGGAAAACAGCACAGCGCTTATTAAATGTAAAAATAACCTTGAGGCTCTTGGGAAAATAGGCAAGTTTCACAGGGATTCCATGTCACCTATCATGATTGGGATTACAGGCACTAATGGGAAAACTACCACAAAAGAACTTGTTTATGCTGTTTTATCTTCAAAGTATAAAACGCACAGAAATTATAAAAACTATAATAATGAAATAGGTGTGCCATTTACTCTTCTTGAGCTTAAAAACAGTCATGAAGCAGCAGTAGTTGAAATGGGGATGAATCACAGGCATGAAATTGAGCGGCTTTCAAAAATGGTTCAACCGGATATTGGAATAATTACAAGCATTGGTGCAGGGCATCTGGAGTTTCTTGAATCAATTGAAGGCGTGGCTTATGCAAAGGCTGAAATTCTTAAAGGTATGAAAAAGGGTTCCACCCTTATTATGAACAGGGAAACCGAGTGTTTCCATATTGTTTCAGAACTATGTGATGAGCTGGAAATAAAGCTGGTTACATTTGGTATGAATCCTGATGCGGATATTTTTCCTGAATCATATAAGCCGGGAATTTATAGCCTGGAATTAGGCTATAAAGGCACTACAATTACAGTACCCCTTTATGGCAGGCACAATGCCTTTAATGTAATGGCAGCAATTGCCCTTGGTGAAGTTATTGGGATTAGGCCTGAAAAGGTTGCAGATGCCTTATCCGGTTTTGAGAATGTGGGTGGAAGAAGCGAAATAATTGACAAGGGATACTATGTAATTGATGACACATATAATTCAAATCCCCTTTCATCCCTTTTTGCCATTGATTCAGTGTGTGAGGTTTTTCCTGATAACAGAAAAATTGCAGTTCTTTCTGATATGAAGGAGTTAGGTGAATCAGCAGCCCTTTATCATGTCAAGATTGGTGAAATTGCTGCTTTAAGGAAGTTTGATACAATTGTTCTTTATGGAGAGATGGCGCCTTTTTATCAAAAGGGAGCTTTGCAAACAGGTTTTCCAGAGGATAAAATTTTTATTTTTGAAGATAAAGAAAAGATTGCTCCTTTTCTAAAAACGATTCTTAAACAGGGAGATGTTGTTCTGATAAAAGGATCAAGATCTATGAAAATGGAAGATGTGGTTAAGAGACTTTAAAGCTGAGGTGCAGCGATG
>JBBAGC010000424.1:0-2552 GCA_041655115.1 Spirochaetota bacterium
TATGGAAATAGGGGAGATGGTAAGAGAGGACTCTGTGATTACCACTCTCATTGATATAAGCAGTATTTATGTATCAATGAATATAAATGAAAGGGATTTGTTGGCAGTTAAAAAAGGCCAAAGGATTACCTTTAGTGCTGATGCCTTTGGTGAGAAAAAATTTTCAGCACTAGTTGAAACACTATCCCCTGTGCTTGATGTTAAATCCCGCACAGCAGAGGTTAAGGCAATAAGTGCAAATTCTGAAGGAGTGCTTTTGCCAGGCATGTTTGTGCGTGGGCTTATTGAAACAGGAGTCAAGGAGCAGGGAATTATGGTCCCTTCTGCTTCTGTATTAAAAAAGGATGATGGCAGATGCGAAGTATATGTTGTTAAAAACAGCATTGTTTTTAGAATAAACGTGGTTATTGGAGAAGAAATCGAAGGAGAAACAAGAATAATTGAAGGTCTTTCCACTGGTGATGTAATTATTACAAATGGCCTTAACTCTGTTTATCAGGGGATGAGGATTGATGATTAGACTTTTTGTTAAGCGCAGAATTACAACAGCTATGATTTTTACAGCACTTTGTATTTTAGGAATTATATCTGTTTCAAAGCTTCCTGTGGAGCTTTTGCCTGACATAGAGCTTCCTGTGCTTACTGTTATTACTACACTGGATGGCGCTTCCCCATCAGAGGTGGAAAAGCTGGTTACTGTAAAAATAGAGGAAGCTATTGCATCAGTGAGTGGCCTTGCAGGTATGGAGTCTGAATCAATTGAAGGAATAAGCATAGTAAGGGGATCTTTCAGGTGGGGCACAAATATGGATATGGCCCTTATTGAGGCAAAAGAAAAGTCTGATCTTATTAAAGGTGAACTTCCCCAGGACACTGGTAAATCCGTTGTTGTCAAGTATGACCCCTCTGCTGAGCCTGTGATGATCTATGCTGTTACTCCAGGAAAGGGAGTAAGGGAAAAACTTTGCACCAGGGTTGAAAAGGAAATCATCCCCTATCTTGAAAGAATAAAGGGTGTGGCTGTTGCAGATATAGCAGGTGGTGAAAAAAGGGAAATACAGGTTAATCTGGATAACAGAGCTCTTTATTCTCACAACCTTTCAATTCATGAGGTGCTTCAAAGCATTGACATGTCAAATTACAGCTTCCCTGCAGGGAGCATTGTAAAAGATGACATGGAATATCTGGTAAGGACTGCTGGTGAATTCAGAAGCCTTGAGGATATAAGATCAGTTGTAGCAGGGTATAGCGAAAATGGCGTTCCTGTTTATCTTTCAAAAATTGCAGAAATTTGTGACAGCTTTAAGGAAAGAAAATCAAAGATAAGATTTAACAACAGGGAAGGCGTTGCCATCCTTATAAAAAAAGAGCCTGGGAAAAACACAATAGAAACCTGTGCTCTTGTGAGGGAGGAGATTAAAAACCTTTCCATAAAGTATAAGGGTGATTTTGAATTTACCCTTATTTCTGATCAGTCACAGTTTGTTGAGGCTGCAATAGAAAATGTTTTTATGTCAGGGCTTCTTGGAGGAGCTATTGCTTTTTTTATTCTATGGTTTTTTTTGAAGTCTATTATACCACCATTGACTATAGCAACTGCAATTCCCGTTTCTGTTACAGGCACCCTTCTTTTTATGCATTTATTTAATGTTTCCATAAACAGCATGTCTTTGGGTGGGCTTGCCCTTGGTATTGGCATGATGGTGGACGCTGGTATTGTTGTTCTTGAATCAATTACTATGGTAAAGGAAAAGAACAGGGAAATTAGTTCTGTTAAGGCTGCCTATACTGGTGCAGCAGATGTGGCTGCGCCTCTGATTGCATCTGTACTCACATCTGTTGTGGTTTTTGCTCCTGTGATCTTTCTTTCCGGACTTGCAGGCGCTTTGTTCAGGGACTTGGCTCTTTCTGTTTCATTGGCGCTTTTATTTTCCCTTGCTGCGTCCCTTTCTCTTATACCAATGCTTGCAGGTATTGCACCCCGATTTTTAGAGAATGGTAATAGGGCAGATCATACCTTTATGAAGAAATTTTATGCGGGATCTGATCTGCTTATGGATAGGATTACAGGAACTTATGTTAAGGTAATGGAGTATTCTTTTTCTTATGGGAAAAAAATAATAGTATTTGGTTTTATTGCACTTGTTGCAGGGCTTTTGCTTATGTTTGTTCCCAGGGTGGAGATTATGCCCTTTGTTGATCCAGGTGAATTTGTTGTAAAGGTGGAGATGCCTGGAGGAACTTCTCTTGAAAATACCGCATCATTTTGCAGCACGCTTGAAGATCTGCTCCTTGATACACGAGGAATAAAGCAGGTTTTTGCCAGGATTGGCAGCGACCCGGATAAAAGCATTGCTGACAGAATTTCAGGCAAGGGCGCTGATTATGCAGAGATAAAGGTTTTTACACAGGGCAGATCAAGCGCTGATATAATTGCTGAGGTAAAGGAGAAGTTTAAACCAGGGGAAAGGGTAAGACTTAGCTGGCATATACCCGGAGATATTGTTTCAACAGTTTTTTCCGGGAGCGGTGATTCAGTTCCTGTAGAAATT
>JBBAGC010000425.1:0-2551 GCA_041655115.1 Spirochaetota bacterium
GTCATAAAGAGTCAGGGATTGTTTAAAAGTTATAACACGGTTGTTTTTCTTAAGAAAATCCTTTATATTCTGAAAGCCTTTTAATTTATAAACTTCTTTTAATTCATTTTCCTGTATGTAAATATTAGAATTTTTAAATTTATCAACAGAGCCAATGTGATCAAAATGGTGGTGAGTTATTATTATATCAGTTATCTGATCTGCCTCAATGCCGTTCGATTCTAATATTTCAACAGGGTCTATGAAGTTCTGAAGATTAAACAGCTTTATCAGCTTTGGATTGTTAAACCCTGTATCAATAAGTATATTTATATCCTTGTAACTGATGTAGTAAAACTTCCAGGTAAAGGGTGCTTTATCCTCCTCCTTATAATTATGGAAAATAAATTTTTTGGGATACATGGAATCCGCGTATTTTACCTGATATATTTTCAAATCATTATCTGCTGATTTCCCACAATAGCAATATAGGAATAATGCAGATAAAAATAAAACAACTGAGAATACTTTTTTTAACACCAGTCTTACCTTTATTTTTTTATTACAACAAATAATCCAAGAGATGCTGCATACGTTGCAAAACCTATGGCAAATGTTGTGTTAAGACCATAAGTTACATTTATAAGAATAGTTAAAACAGCAGCAACTGTCATTAAGGCACCATTAACCCCAAACATAAGCGTGGCATATTCGTTGGAAATATCCTGTTTAATCTGTTCAAGTGCATGAGGAAATGGAAGCCCCAAAAGAAATGCCAAAGGAAAAATCATTGCTGCTGAAATAAACAGCTTGGTTGTAAAGCTGTACTTTGCCAAAGCATTGAAAATTGCATCAGCAAAAAGTGCCTGGAATAAAATTAGCACAGGTATTGCAGCAATACATATAATAAGATTCTTCCTTGAAAAATTTCTGCTAAAATAGCTTCCAAGGCCACTAAAGAACAGGAGCCCTCCAAGAATAACAATTGTTGAATAAACCGGAGAACCTATAAACCTCTGGTATTTTTGCATAAGAACAATTTCCACCATCATAAATCCAAGACCTAACAGTGCAAAAAACAGGGTATGCAAAGGCAGCTTAAAGCCCTGGGATCTGTAGCGTATAATTGTTAATAGTATTACAGGTATAAAAAGTATTCCTGCAAGTTTTAATATTACATCAAGAAGCACCCGCACTTCTTTTTTGTTTTTATAAACATTAAATGGAAAGGGCTTGTTGTCTGTTGTTGGTGTAAGATCAACTTCATATGGAAAGTCAATCTGGTCAAGTATTGTGTGGACCCTTTCTTTGTTTGCGTCAGTTACTGCATTGCGTTTAATATAGTATCTTTTGTACTGATTGCTGAAAGTAAAAAGGCCTTTAAAAAATTCCACGTCTTCAGCTTTTTTTATAAGAGGAAGCATTTCCTCTTCAAATTGAGCCTGTCTTATCCTGTTTGGATATTCGGTCATTTCATATATTGGTTCAGGAGCATTGAAAACTTTTTCAAATCTATGCCCTGTTTTTATAACAGGATGAAGGGTTATTTCTGAACCATATCTTGGGGCAATTACATTATGGTATCTGGCAAATGTTGCAAGCTCCTTTTGTGTAAATGGAGATTTTTTAACAAGCACAGTCTGGAAATTCTGATTTGGTCCCCAGAAATCCCAGGAGTATATAAGAACATGCTGGCTGGGATCTTTTATACCTGTTTCTTTTAGTGTGTATTTGATGGTGTTTAAAAGTTTATAAAAAGCATATCTCCCTCTTGGAGTTTCAAGTATTTCTTCATAAACCAGCATCCCCTTATCTGAAAGCTTGTTTAGCATCATTCTGGTTGCTTCAACTGTGTGCAGGTACTCGGGCATAAGAGTTGCAATTGCAGGATATTCAGGATGAAGGTTCATGAGTGTTATCATGTCGTATTGTTTCGTATTGCTTGTGAGAAAATATCTTCCCTCTGCTTCGTATGCATCAACGTCTTTATAGGGGAAATTGGCGAATTTTGAAAAATATCCATTGCCATTATCTTCAGTAAGCAGATCCATTAAAACAGGTGAAAACTCAACACCGCTTACCTTTGAGCCAGGCTGTCTTTTAGTGGATTTAACCAGACCATCGTATGACAGGCCTATAATAAAAATATCAGGGTTTTCAATCTGGGGAACCCTGGGATCCCATATTGTTCCATTTGACTGTAAAGCTGTATCAAGGGGGATACCGTTTGTACAGAAAATAATGGTCTGGTCATTAACATTGAAAAAGTCAATTTTACCCATGAGATCATCCTGGGAGTAAATAAGCTTCCAGTTGTTGCCAGGCAGATGGGAATACCAGGTTTTCCTTGACTCAACCTTGCTCATATCAACCTTGTGTGTGGCTGTTGCAACATCAATGAGTTTATCAACCCAGTTTTGGTTTTCCTTGTTCTTTGTTTTATTTTGACGATTAATATTGTAGTTTAAATCAAAGCTTTTCCAGTGGCCAATATCATGAAGAATATATTTTGCTCTTTTAATTCCATATTTATCGCCATTATAAACGTATACGTCTCCATCCTTTGTATAAC
>JBBAGC010000426.1:0-2541 GCA_041655115.1 Spirochaetota bacterium
ATTATTCACCAGGAACTAATTAGTAATTTATATTTTTTTACTGTTATGGTCAATAGTTTTATAATGACTTGTTTTATAAGGTTTTTTGTGATATAATGGAGGGCTGAATGACAAAGGATGATTTGGAAAAAGTTTTTGCCAGGCTCCCTTCTGTTCCAGGGATTCATGGCAGGGATGCATATCCCAACTCTGTTGTTATGCTTCTTCTTGCTAGGGTAGATAATGAATATCATCTTGTGTTTCAAAAAAGGAACGAGAATATAAGGCAGGGCGGAGAGGTTTCTTTTCCTGGAGGAATATTTGACAGCAGCCTTGACAAGGATAAAAAAAGCACAGCAATAAGGGAAACCTGTGAAGAGCTTGGCATAGAAGAGAAGGATGTGGAAGTTGTGGGAATCATGGATACACTGGTTGCTCCAATGGGTGCAGTAATAGATGTATTTGTGGGTGTGTTAAAAAAAGATGTTAATTCTCTTGATTTTAACAAAGATGAAGTTGAAAGAATTTTCACAATACCTTTAACTTTTTTTCAGGAAAACAGTCCTGAAATATATTATATTCTTACCAGATTTCATTCCTCAGGGATAAATGAAGTTACAGGAAATGAAGAGGTTTATCTTCCTGCTAAAGAACTTGGATTGCCTGAGAGATACCTTGAGCCCTGGGGTGATTTTAAGCTAAAAGTATATGTGTACAAAACTTCCGAAGAGGTGATTTGGGGAATAACAGCATCGATTATTGTAGATTTTACTAAATTTTTAGAGGATGATTTTAATAAATGAAATGTTTTTTTAAATTTAAAATTTTTAAAATTATAGCATTATCTGTTGTTCTATTGATGAATTTTGTAAATCATCTTTCAGCTAATGAACCCTATCCCGAGGATCTGGTGAAAGTTTTTAATGCTTCCGGGTTTGCAAATATTGAAGAAGAAAAGGGTTATGCTGTTCTGGAGCTGGATCTTCCTGAACAATTTTATACCTATGCCAATCCAAAGGGGCCTGGAATAGGAAAGGCTATTGAAGTAGTGGCAAAGAGCAGTCAGGAGGTTATAATAAGCCCCAGGTATCCTTCTGGTGAAAAATATAATGCTCCTGGAGATAAAAATCATGTTTTTATTTATAAAAAAGGGGTGCGTATTCCTCTAAGTTTTAATATTAACAAAAGTAAAAGAATGGATTCAATTTCCCTTGAAGTTTCAATGCTTATATGTGATGATTCAATATGCCTCCCAGTTAAAGAGGAGTTAAAAATTCCTCTTGTTTATGGATTTTCTAAATATGCAGGATCTGGTTTTGCTGCTTTGGAGGAATATCTTTCATTAGGTGATTTATCACTCATGGAAAGAACCTTTGACAAAGTAATGCCTGTAACAGGCAGCAGAGAGTGTGAATTTCTGGAACTGCATGATTTTCAACCTCAATTTATGGGAACAACAATGTCTGGATTGATTGAGGTGATAATTTTTGGTCTTATTGCAGGATTTATCCTTAACTTTATGCCTTGTGTGCTTCCTGTAGTGAGCCTTAAAATTATGGCTTTTGTTCAAAACGCTGGTCAGAACAGAAAAGTCATAGCATTTCAGGGGTTGCTTTTTTCTTCAGGAATAATTTTAAGCTTTTTTATACTTGCTGCACTTGCTGCCTATGGTGGGTATAGCTGGGGAGCTCTTTTCCAGAATCAGGCATTTATAGTTTTTATGGCTGCATTTATTTTTGCTTTGGCCCTTTCAGTTTTTGGTGTTTTTTCAATAACAGTACTAGCTGTTGCAGGAAACATTGCAGCTAAAAAACGGGGAATATACTCTGATGCATTTATAAAGGGTATGGTTGCAACACTTCTTGCAACTCCATGCAGTGGTCCCTTCCTTGGAGGAACTCTGGCATGGACATTTAACCAGCCACCTTTTATAATTTTTATGGTTTTTACTTCTATTGGAATTGGAATGGCTTTGCCTTATATAATCATGTCCTTTAGGCCTGGATTGGTGAAGATTGTGCCTAAGCCTGGAAACTGGATGCTTTATTTTGAAGCTTTTATGGGCTTTCTCCTTATTCTGACGGTTGTATATCTCCTTGGTATTCTTGATGAATATCACAGGTCAGGGTCTATTCTCTTTTTTGTTTTTATTGCCATGGGATTATGGCTTTTTGGCAGGCTTGGTTCTTTTGATAAAAGCAGAAAGGAGAAAATTTTAGCTTTTTTTATATTTTTGATAATATCCTTATCAGGATATTTTATATCTTTTAAGTATTTTTATTTGCCGGAATTTTCAGAGGAGGTTTTTCATAAAATATATTCCCATGATTTACTTATTGAGAATAGGGACAGGGGTGAGGTTTCTGTTGTGGCTTTTACTGCTGACTGGTGCCCTAATTGCAGGCTTGTGGAAAAGATGACTATTCAAAGCAGCAGTGTTCAAAAGGTTTTGGCAGATGAAAAGGTGAATTTTTTAATAGCAGATATAACCCTCTCTGGAACAGAAGGGGAAAATCTTATGCACGCACTTGAGAACAGGGCAATTCCCTTTCTTGCAGTATT
>JBBAGC010000427.1:0-2539 GCA_041655115.1 Spirochaetota bacterium
GAACCGTAGGCATAAGCTTGAATGACCATGGCTGCTTCTTGGTTATAGAGCATTTGCACAATATCTTTCTTGTGCGATCTTTTCGTAATAATTACGAGATTAACCCATTCTTCGTTATGACTCATTTTCTGTGCCCTCCTCAATGTCGATGGCGTCGTATTCAATGTCTTCATATTCGACTGTTTGTCTAGATGTGCGGTAATTGTAGACAATACCAAGTATTTGCACGACAATACGTGGCATTACACTAATAAAGGCTAAAACACCTAAACCAGTAGTTAATATGTTTTGATATCCTAAAGCTTGACTTGCGCCTAAGGCTAAAGGAGTTAAAAAAGCGCTCGTAATAGCGCCCGCACTTACGGTTCCGCCGTCAAAGGCTAAACCAACAAATAAGGTCGGGGTAAAATAAATTAAACCAATCGCTAATATATATAAGGGTACTATAAACCAAAGAATCGATACCCCGCTAATAATTTTAACAATGCCAAGGAGTGATGCTAAGCCAACGGAAATTCCAAGGGCAAACTTAATAACATTACGAGAAATATTACCTGACGTTAATTCATCAACTTGCTTCGCAAAAACAACGACTGACGGTTCACTTAACGTAATTGCAAACCCTAAAATAAAGGCAATGGGTAGTAATAGCATTTGATAAGTACGGGAACTCATAAATTCCCGACCAATATAACTACCCGCAAACGCTAACCCGTATTCAGTTGCCACAATAAATATATACAAACCAATAAATACGACAACACTTGCCACTAATATTTGGATAATCTTCCGCCGTGGTAATTTTATATATATTGCTTGATATATTAAAAAGATAATAACAAGTGGAAATACCGCAAGCGCCACTGCTGAAAGATTACGGAGCAGGGAATCAGCTAATGTTATATTCCCTGGCGCATATGTATTTAAGGTCGAAGAGTTACCAGCAATAAGGCCATAAATATATACGGTAATAATGGGACCAATCGCTGCAATCCCGACAATCCCAAAACTTTCTTCGGTTGATTTATGATGGCCCATGGTGTGCGATAAGCCAACACCTAAGGCGAGGACAAATGGGACACTGATCGCGCCAGTGGCCGCTCCACTTGCGTCAAAGCCTAATGCTTTAAAGTCATTGGGAACAAAAAAGATTAAAATGATTAACGCTAAGTAGAAGAAGAAAAAGATTTTCTTCATACTTATATTTTTAACAAGCCGATATACCGCAACACCCGTTAATAAACCAAGGCCAAAACTCACAATAAAAATAAATAACGGAGCATTTATTTTATCGCTAACATCACTTACTTGGGTTGCTAAGACGGTAATTCCTGGTTCCGCAATCGTCGCTAAGAAACTAAAAAGAAACGCAAACATTAAAATAAAAGCAAGTTTATTCAGTTTAGCAATCGAACTACCGATTAGATTACCAATTGGTAACACACTATAATCAAGCCCCACTAAAAAGATGGCTTGACCAATAACAACTCCGCTATAGCCAATAATTAGTTGAACAATTTCGGGAGTTGACCGTAACGGAAAAATAAAACCTGTTACTAAAACAATAATCGCTAAGAGCGGTAAACTCGAAATAAATGATTCTTTTAAGTAACGGATAAATTTCAATGTGATTTTGTCCTTTCGGCGTTTTTTTACTTTAATATTATAACAGTATTTACCCTTAAAGTATAGAGGGGTGCATAACTACTATTTCCATAACTAAAATTTGATTTTCCATTTAAGAACACTAAAAAATAATTGAAAATGTAAGCGTGTATTCATAACAAAATTAAAAATAGGCATTGTATGAAATGTCAAAATAAGATTGCTTGACAATCATTATTATTACCCTTAATATGAAGGTGACAATATTATTTTTATGATTTTTTAACCCCCTATTCGCAAATATTGCGAGTATAAAAAATTAATTAAACTTTTTTGTGATAGAAAAAGGGGGTGATGATATAACACATAATTAATGCCACACACAATTTTCAATTATTTTTTGATTTGAAAGGAGAAAAGAAAGATATGCGAATGAAAAAAATAATATTTTTACCACTACTTGCGTTGCTCTTAAGTGGCTGTAAAAAACCGCTCCCTAGTGAAGATCCTTCTTCGTCTTTACCACCAAGTAGCGCCGTTATCGAAGCTGAAAGCATTACTATTAGTTCCGCGGGTAACGTAAGCGAACTTGAAGTAGACGCTACATTAGCCCTTACCGCTAAAGTATTACCTGAAGGGGCGTCACAAGAAGTCTTATGGGAATCAACCGATACGAATAAAGCCGTTGTTAGCGATAACGGGCTTGTAACAGGAAAAGCGATTGGTAATGTCTTTATTATTGCTAAAGCTAAAGCAAAAACAGCTGTTAGTAAGCAATTTGCCTTAACAATTATTCCTAAAGAATCTCAAGTCCCGGACCCAGAATCAATAATGATTAGTGCTCCCGATAGCGCGACAACTTTAGAAGTAAATAAAACTTTACAATTATCAAGCTTTGTCTTACCAACCGAAGCAAATCAAAGTGTTATATGGT
>JBBAGC010000428.1:0-2537 GCA_041655115.1 Spirochaetota bacterium
CCTTATTACTGCGTGGGGACAAACATAGGCACACTGGTTACACTGAATACAGTTCTCTGCTATCCACTCAGGAACATTAACTGCAATACCCCTTTTTTCATATGCACTTGTACCAAGGGGAAGAGTGCCATCCTCACGTCCCTTAAAAGCACTCACTGGGAGGAGATCCCCGTCAAGATTATTCATTACATCAGCTATATTTTTTACAAACCCAGGCACATTTTCACGGCCTCTATCTTCCTCAAGCTTTATGTCCTTCCATTCTGCAGGTACTTCAATTTTAACAATACCGTCACCGCCCTTATCTACAGCAGCATTGTTCATTTGTACAATGTTATCCCCTTTTATGCCATAAGATTTTTTAATGGCATTCTTCATCTCATCTATTGCATCATTGTAAGGAATAACATTAGCCAGCTTAAAAAAGGCTGACTGCATAATAGTATTGGTTCTTCCACCAAGACCAAGCTCTTCTGCTATTTTTGTAGCATTGATAATATAAAATTTTATATCTTTCTCTGCTATATATTTTTTCATTCTGTCAGGGAGATTTTCCTTTGTTTCCTCTGGACTCCATATGCTGTTCAAAAGAAAAGTTCCACCTTTTTTAAGTCCCTTTAACATGTCATACCTTTTGAGATAGGCAGGCACATGACAGGCTACAAAGTCAGGATGACTTATAAGGTAAGTTGACTTAATAGGCTTTTTACCAAACCTGAGGTGAGAAACAGTAACACCACCGGATTTTTTTGAATCATAGGCAAAATAGGCCTGAGAAAACATATCTGTGGAATCACCAATAATTTTAATTGAATTTTTATTAGCACCTACTGTTCCATCAGAACCAAGGCCATAAAATTTTGCTTCAATAGTGCCAGATGGTACCACACTTATCTCCTCTGGAATAGGAAGAGACTTAAAGGTAACATCATCTACAATACCTATAGTAAAACCATTTTTAGGTTCAGGAAGTTTAAGATTATTATAAACAGCTATTATCTGGGCTGGTGTTGTATCCTTTGAACTAAGACCATAGCGTCCTCCAACTATCATTGGAGCATTGTTTTTACCATAGAAAAGATCCTTTACATCAAGATAGAGAGGTTCCCCTGTTGCACCAGGTTCCTTTGTTCTGTCAAGCACTGCTATTCTTTTAACACTTGGAGGAATTGCCTTAAAAAAATACTTGGCTGAAAAAGGCCTGTATAGATGAACAGAAATAAGGCCAACCTTTTCCCCTTTTGAAACAAGATAATCAATAACTTCTGTAATAGTATCAGTAACTGAACCCATTGCAATTATTATATTTTCTGCATCAGGAGCTCCATAATAATTAAAGGGGCGATATTCCCTGCCAGTAGCTTTGGAAATTTCACTCATATACTCTGCAACAATATCAGGTACAGCGTCATAAAAAGAGTTTGAAGCTTCCCTTGCCTGAAAATAAACATCAGGATTCTGGGCTGTTCCCCTTATAAAGGGCTTTTCCGGATTAAGCGAATTTGCTCTGAATTTATCCAGAGCCTCTGTATCAAGAAGCTTATGAAACAAATCATAATCTACTGTTTCAATTTTCTGAATTTCATGAGAGGTTCTGAATCCATCAAAAAAATGAAGAAAGGGAATACGGCTTTTTAATGCAGCAAGATGGGCAATCCCCCCAAGATCCATAACCTCCTGAACTCCGCCACTTGCAAGCATTGCAAAACCAGCCTGTCTTACTGAATAAACATCAGAGTGATCACCAAAAATTGACAAAGCATGAGCTGACAAAGATCTTGCTGAAACATGAAAAACTCCAGGTAAAAGCTCGCCGGAAATTTTATACATATTGGGAATCATCAGCAAAAGGCCTTGAGAAGCTGTAAATGTAGTGGTAAGAGCACCGCTCTGAAGGGAGCCATGTACTGCACCTGCTGCACCTGCTTCTGACTGCAATTCTGCAACCTTTACCACATCACCGAATATATTTTTTTTATCATGAGCTGCCCATTCATCAACCAGCTCTGCCATTGTGGATGATGGTGTAATTGGATAAATTGCAGCAACTTCAGTAAAAGCGTAAGCTACATAAGCTGCAGCCATATTACCATCCATAGACATCATTTCCTTTTTAGACATTCGAAATCTCCTTAATTGTTAAAGTTAATGCTACAAAATTCGGATATATAATCCGGTCTGAATTAGCAATTCCTGATTAAAACGAGCAAACCTTTTTTAGAAAAAACTTTTATATTCATAATTCAGCCTGCTCTCATGTGTCAAGTTTTTATTGCATGTATAATTTATATATCATATTTAATTATAAACGGAGAGCTTTTCAAAAAATATTTACAGTTTTTATTTTAAATAAAAAATTTTATTTCCCTGATTTCCGGAAAAGCAGATAGTTTAATCTATTGTTATTGCAAACAATTAGTGGAGTGTAGACAATGCAAAAAGAAATTGTGCAGGTGCATAAAAAAGCCAGGTATATACTGTGCTGTGGGGAATTTTTTTTACAAAAGCATTTATTGATAAAATAAAGTCAGATATAA
>JBBAGC010000429.1:0-2529 GCA_041655115.1 Spirochaetota bacterium
TAAGAAAGGGGACTGAATGCAATATTTTTTTTGTATGATTCATACAGGTCTATATTTTTTTTAATAACTCTACAAGCTCTGCTTTCCCCTTAATTTCAATGGGTCTGGTATTGGCAAATTCAATTGCCTTGGGAGAAATATCACCTGTTGTTATTATCATAATTCTGGTGGCATTTTTTGCCCTCATAGACTCATGGAGCCTTCTAAAATAACCCTCTTCCAAAGCTTCAGTTGTTCTTATTATGCGTATAATCCTGTTGGACTGCCTGGTGTTTCGCCATTTACCTTCATTCTCAATTGCAATTACTTCTATTTCAGTATCACTTATAATTTCAATATCAGTGATATTATAATTCATCCCACTAATAATTTTTCTGGTTACATGCTCAAACTGGGCAAGACCTGCTATCATAAAATCCTTTATGCGATCATCCTGACGGAACTCGGCATAATTAGCAAGTTTCTGATGAACATCTTTAAATTTTGGATTAACCCCCATAATTTTTTCCCAGTTAACAATAGCTGAGTGAATGTCCCTCATTTTCTCCTGGCATTCAGCAAGAAAATATCTCATGTTAAGCTCAATATCACTTCCTTTTTTTGCAAACTTAAGCCCCCGCTCAAACTCCATAACAGCCTTTGGGAACTGTCCCTTTTCCATAAAGCAACTGCCTCTGGCAAGAAGACTTCTCACTTTTAAATCATCACTTTTCATTGCAACTTCAAATTCCTTTAAAGCCCATTCAAAGTCACCCTGCTGCCTTAAAACCAGTCCCAAAAAATAGTGAGCCTGATAATTTGCAGGATCAAGCTTAATGGTGTTTAAAAAATTCTGCTTTGCATCAGCATATGCGCCGTTTCGGAAAAAAATCTGGCCAAGATAATAAAAGGATAGATCGTGCTTGCTGTTGAGAGAAGCGCTTTTCTTTAAAAAAGCAATAGCCTTATCCAGCTGTCCCATATTAAAGGAAAGAACTCCAAGTTCAAAGAAATTCTCAAAATTAGCAGGGTCTATCTTTGTGAGAAGAAGGTATTCGTTTCTTGCCTCTCCAAAGGCTTTTTTCTCTTTATAAAGCTTTGCAAGCACTGATCTGACATGCTTCTCTTTTATCTTTTCATCAAACCTTCCGAATTTTAACACCTGCCTGTACTCCAGAATGGCATACTGGGTGTTTCCTTCAGCTGAATAGGCCTCAGCAAGAAGAAAATGCGCATAGGGATTCCTTTCATCTTTTTCAAGAAGCTCTGTAAGCTTTCGTATTGCAAGCTTGGTTTGACCAGCATCAATCATTGCCCTGATCTCTTCTATCTTCTTGGGAAGAATATAAACGCTTAAAAAATACAGGATTATAATAGTAAAAATTATAAAGAATAAAAAAACTAAAACATAAGTAAAAAGCATATGGCAACCTTATGAAATATTATTTAAATATTAAAAAACAGCCCAAAAATAAGGCTGAAAAATATTGAAGATAATATATTTCAACAAACAATCTTGTCAAGACTGTTACAATCTAAATATAAACTTACAGTGCAATAAAAAAAACAAAGCAAATTTTATAAACCTGGACAAAACTTATTGACAAAACAGGCTAAAATTAGCTTATTGAATCATCTTTCAAAGATGGGGGCGTAGCTCAGCTGGGAGAGCGCTTGAATGGCATTCAAGAGGCCAGGGGTTCGATCCCCCTCGTCTCCACACCTAAAAATCCTCTGGTTCATCAGAGGATTTTTTATTCCCCTTAACAGGAGCCTGAAAACAAAGCACTGCAACGATGATTACACATTAAAAAAAATTTTACAAGACTTTTTTATATTAAGATTGATTATTTATTCCCCTGAATAATAAAGGAAAAAATATTAAAATCAGGCAGAAAAATAAAAAATGATAAAATCCATATTGCCACACATTTTTGGAGCAGCAGCACAGCTTTTCCTTGTAGTAAATATCCTTTTTACAGCTACTATTCTTTTCCCGCTTGCATTTATAAAATTTATTATTCCTTTAAAATGGTGGCGTTTTTACACCGGGAAACTGTTAGTCAAGGTTGCGAATAACTGGGTTTTCAGAAACTCCTATTTTTTCAGCTTCTTCTATCCTATAGAATGGAATATTTCCGGTCTGGATAAATTAAAAAAGAAAGACTGGTATCTTATCATATCAAACCATCAATCCTGGGTGGATATACTTGTAATACAAAAAGTTCTTTATGGTAAAATTCCATACATAAAGTTTTTTCTAAAACAGGAGCTTATATGGGTTCCTGTTCTTGGATTAGCCTGGTGGGCTCTTGACTTCCCTTTTATGAAGCGCTTTACAAAAGCACAGATTGAAAAAAATCCCTCACTCAAAGGCAAGGATATTGAAATTACCAGAAAAGCCTGTGAAAAATTTAAAACCGACTATGTAGCTATAATGACATTTCCTGAAGGAACACGATTTACAAAAGAAAAACATGACAGCCAAAATTCTCCATATACTCACCTGTTAAAACCAAAGGCAGGCGGTCTTTTTTTTACGACATCAGC
>JBBAGC010000430.1:0-2526 GCA_041655115.1 Spirochaetota bacterium
CCAAAGTCATAAAGCAATCATTTACCAGCCATTGGAAAGTCAATATTTTTTCATGGAGAAAAATATTTTTTAAAAACCAAATTTATTTCAAACCCCATCTCCCTAACCCTCTTCCCCTCAAAGAGAAGAGGGAAGCATAACATAAAATTCCAGGCACACAATAAACTATTAAATCCATGAAACTAATAATCTAATACCTGCAAAAAACACATGCTACAATTCCTTCCTCTCATTAAGGAGAGGGAGGTTAGGTGGGTGAGGTCTTGAAGAAAAGTCAGGTTTAGAATGAAGTTTACTATGTTTCCCAATAATCCGAATAAGCCAACTAATCCCAGAAATTAATATTGAACTTTTTTATATGAATAATTAAAAAGTAATTTACAAACATTCAAACTTTAATAAGAATAATTCTTAACAAAATATTAGGAGTAAATAATGACAAAATCATTAAAAGGAACAAAAACTGAACAAAATTTATTAAAAGCTTTTGCTGGAGAAAGTCAGGCTAGAACCAGATATGAATTTTTTGCAAGCGTGGCCAAAAAAGAAGGCCTTGAACAGATAGCTGCTATATTTATGGAAACCGCAGGACAGGAGAAGGAGCACGCAAAAAGATTTTTTAAGTTTCTTGAAGGCGGAGATGTGGAAATTCAGGCCACATATCCTGCAGGCATAATAGGAAATACAGCAGAAAACCTTAAAGCTGCAGCAATGGGTGAAAATGAGGAGTGGTCAATACTTTATCCTGAATTTGCAAAAGTAGCAGAAGAAGAAGGATTTAAGGAAATAGCTACAGCCTTCAAAATGATTGCATTAGTTGAAGTTCAGCATGAAAAAAGGTATCTTAAACTTCTTGAAAACCTGGAAAAAGGTATTGTTTTTGAAAAAGATGGAGAAGTTTACTGGATGTGCAGAAACTGTGGCTATATCCACAAAGGGAAAAAAGCACCACAGGAATGTCCTGCATGCGTACATCCTCAGGCATTTTTTGAAATAAAAAAAGAAAACTATTAAGAACAATCTGTTTTTAAATATTAAATTTTTTAATCTCACCTGCCTTATCCGACGCACAACATCCTGTTGTGCGTCGGAACACAAACGCCTCTATTTCTGCTTATAAAAACTCCATTAAAAACATTTTACAATAAGTTTATTACTATTATTGCATAACAATATTAATTTGTTTGATTAAATTTGACTTTAAGGTAAAATTGGAGCTAATTTAAAATCAAAGTAATCCGGGCAAAGAGGATAATGCTTCCAATTCATATAATAGAAACAGAAAAAGACCTTAGTGAATATTATAATTCTATGCTTAAAAAAAATATAACCAGAATTGCTCTGGACATGGAAGGTGATCAGGGCTCTGTCAGATACCACTACTCCATTTCAATTGTACAATGCTTTGATGGAGAAAACACAGCTATAATTGACGTGAAAAAAATTGGCAACAAGCCAGTTCTTAAAGAATTCCTCACATGCAGCAATATTATAAAAGTAATGTTTTCATGCAGAAACGATCTTTTCATGACCCAGAACGTACTTGGGTACTCGATTGATCCAATAAGGGATATTGCTGTTGCACAAAAAATTTTAGGGCTTAAAGAAAACATATCTGAATACATAGGCATAGACAGAGAAAAAAAAGATATATTTCAACGTGCAAACTGGTTAAAACGTCCGCTAAGCAAAGATCTTCTTGAGTATGCTGTTAATGATGTGATACGGCTTTTGGATATTGAAAATGATTTCACAACCACCCTCAAGGAAAAAGGGCTTTATGAAGAATATGTGAAAATCTGTTCCAGCCTTACACTAAGAGATTACAGGGTTAACCAGCTTGAACAGTATAAAAACAAGTTCCCTGGGTATAAAAAACTGAATAAAGAAGAAAAAGAGCTGGCAAAAACTGTGTGGATATTTCGCGAACTTTTTGGCGAATATTTCAACTGTCCTTCCGGTTATATTCTTTCAAAAAAAGCCATGATTGAAATGGTAAAAGATAAGGGCAATTTATGCCAAAGACTAAAATATGAAATTAACAAAAAAAGAAGAAATCAAAAAAAACTCGATGATGCCACTATTGAAAATTTTTATAATAAAGCCAGATTAAAAACAATCGAAATAAAATAATAAATACAGCTAATGTACCTCCATACCAATTATACAAATATCATCATCAGGCTGATTCCCCCCCATAAAGAATACAAGGGACTCATAAAGCCTTGTAATGAGAGATTTAATATCAAGGCCAGCTATTTCAGGCAAAATCTGATCTATCATAAAACCTTCAAATTGAATATTATTGCTGTCTGATGATTCTGTTAACCCGTCAGTAAAAAAAATAACTTTATCGCCCCCATAAAGCTCTATGGTTTTCTCTTCAATTAAAATATCCTTTGTAATGGCCATTATTGTGCCACTGCTCTTTACAGGGATTATTTCCCCTTTTCTTAAAAGAAGCGGATAACAATGACCACACCTGGAGTAACTAAGAGTTCCGCCATGGGAATCAAATACTCCATA
>JBBAGC010000431.1:0-2526 GCA_041655115.1 Spirochaetota bacterium
TAACAATGCACGCTATTGAATTAATCAGGAGCTATGGTGTTTCTAATGCTAGTACAATGTGGAGTCTTGCATTGGGATTTAGTGTATTGGGCAGGATTTCTTTTGGGTTGATGTCAGACAGGATGTCCAAAAAGCTGCTGGTTTTTATTACCTGGCTTATGCTCTTTCTTGGTTTTGGATCTGTTATGTTTATAGCAGAAACTCAGTTTTTGATATGGGGATTTGTAGTTTTTTATGGCTTGGCAATAGGTTCTTTTGTAACTTTAATTCCTCTTTTTGTGGGTGATCTTTTTGGAGTTGAACATTTTAGTAAACTCATTGGCATAATCGGGCTGATGCAGGTTCTTGGTTTATCTGCGGGTTCTGTCCTGTTAGGTAGAATTTATGATATTAATCAGTCATATGAACTTGCAGTAATGGTTATTATAGGAATTGCCTTGGCTGGTGCTCTTGTTACTATATTGATCAGTAAACCTAAAAGATAAGCTGAATAGAATTATAATCTTCAATTGAATTTTCAGAGGCACTTTGCAGCGGTTTTTGCAGTAAGCCGGGCATTGTGCCCTTTTTGTTTACCCGCCTGACTTTAAATAAAAATCCAAAAATTCCTCTAAGAGACATAATAATTGCTTAATCTCATAATGAAAATTGCCGAAGTATTATTATAACCTGAATTATAGCTAATTGCCATGAATATAAAAAAAATAATTATTATAACAGTATTATTTTCAGCATTATCATCTGCTTTAACAGCATCATCCGGTGTAAAGCTCCATGAACTTGCCAGTATTGATTACACAAAAAATAAAATCCTTCAATCAATAAGAAAGGATATAAAAGACTCAATCTTTACTGTGATGGGCAAAAGAGACAGCGCTAACCTGCCTGAGCTTAAATTCTATAGATATAAGGTAAAGAAGGATGAAAGTTTCTGGTTAATTCTTTCAAAGAGCGGACTTGATATGGATACTTTAATTTCAGTAAATAATCTTACATCCCCATATCAGGTGGGGCAGGGCACGGTTTTATTTATTCCTAATATGAGAGGGGTTGTTGTAACAGGAGATGACAAAGAGGGGCTTGCAAAAATACTTTCAGAGAGCAGAGTTGATATTGCCTATGTGAAAAATGCCAATAAAAGTGAAAGCCTTGATAAGGATTTTATTTTTATTCCATGCGGGAAAGTATCCAGCCTTGAAAGGTCAATGTTTTTAGGTTCAGCTTTTATCTCTCCAATTAAAACAGGAAAAACCACTTCCAGATTTGGAACAAGGAGAGACCCATTTAATGAAAACAGATCCCAGTTCCACAGTGGTGTGGATATAGGCTGTCCCATTGGCACAAGCATATATTCAGCCAGGGCTGGAAGGGTTGCCTTTGCAGGCTATGCTGATGGTTATGGAAAACTCGTTATTCTTGAGCATGAGCATGGGTACACAACCTATTATGGACACTTAAGCAAATTTAATATTAAGGAGGGAGACAGGGTTGGTCCGGGGCAGATTATTGCATTGTCCGGAAACACAGGGAGAACAACAGGACCCCATTTGCACTTTGAAATACGGCGCCATGGCAGAGCCCTTAATCCACAGACATTCATAAGGGGTATTCACAAATAGTTTTAGTCTTTTACAGATTGTGCTATTACTTCAAGAAGTTCCTTTACGGCATCTGAAATCAATGCCTTTTTAATTATTTCGCCTTTGGCAAAAATATGCATGTAGCCACTTCTGCCACCTGCAATTCCAAAATCAGCTTCTTTAGCCTCTCCTGGACCATTAACCTCACATCCCATTATTGCAACAGTAATGTGCATGTTCTTTTCTTTAAGGGTTTTTTCAAAGTTAAGAAGTATTTCCTTTTCAGCTTTTTGCGCAATTAAAAGAAGGTCAATATTGGGCGAAGTGCGTCCGCATGTGGGGCATGAAATAATTTTAAGAGGAGAATATTTAAGGGAAAGCGATTCCAGTATTTTTTTCCCAGCCTCTATTTCCTGAACAGGGTCTCCTGTCATGGATACACGGATTGTATCTCCAATTCCCTGCAAAAGTATATGACCAATAACAATGGAGCTTTGAACAAGGCATGTCAGGCCAAAGCCCGCTTCTGTGAGACCAAGGTGTATGGGGTAATCCCTTATATTTGCAAGCATCCTGTTTGCTTCAATTGTATGGTAAATGTCAGATGATTTTATGGAAACTGCCATGTTTGTAAAATTGTTATCTTCCAGAATTACTATGTTTTCCATTGCTGAATCCACAAGTGCCTCTGGTGTTACATGACTGTACTTTTTCCTGTTTATTGAACCAGCATTTACTCCTATCCTTATTGGGATATTTTTTTCAGAAGCAGCTTTTATTACTTCCTTTACCTTCCATGCTTCACCAATATTTCCAGGATTAATTCGCACCTTTGAAGCACCAGCATCAATTGCTCCAATAGCAAGCCTGTAATCAAAGTGAATGTCTGCCACAAGTGGTACTGTAACTGAATCTGCGATTTGTTTAAAGCAGGGAATGGCCTTTT
>JBBAGC010000432.1:0-2505 GCA_041655115.1 Spirochaetota bacterium
TGTATGCTGTAATGAGCCCATGAAGCTTATGAAAGAACAAACAGCTGATCAAACAACAGAAAAACATGTTCCTGTTATTGAAAAAACAGCTGATGGTTTTAAAATCACTGTGGGATCAACACTGCACCCAATGGAAGAGAAACACTACATTGAATGGATTGAACTCATTGCAGATGGTGTGTCCTATACCCAATTTTTAAAACCCGGTGACAAACCGGAAGCTTTCTTTAAAATAGATGCTGAAAAAATTACAGCAAGGGAGTACTGTAATATCCATGGGCTATGGAAATCACAAAACTAAGAGGAGATTAAACAATGGCTCAAACTTCAGAAGATAAAATTTTAAAGACATTAAAAAAAGAGGGAAAGCCTCTCAAATCTGGTGAAATAGCTGAATTAACAAGTCTTGAAAAAAATGATGTTACCAAAGCTATTAAAAAGCTTACAACTGATGGAAAGGTTGTTTCACCTAAAAGATGCTTTTACGAAGCTGTAAAATAAACTAATATCAATGTTAATTTATTAACATGAATTACAGTTCAAAACCGGCGGCTGTAGATTTTTTTAGAAAAGCCTGTCATTTCGGCCAAAGTGGTAATGCAGGCAAGCACTAAGGAATCATGAGATTCCCGCATGCGCGGGAATGAAAGCACTCATAAAACTGTACCGCTACCTTTAAAAAAAACGGAAGAATCAAGTTCTTCCGTTTTTTTTATTATCATCAATTTTAACCCTAACAGGCATTGCCTCCAAGGACGACAAATCCTGCCCCATACTTATCTTTTCTGAAATCAATCGTAATATTGCGCGCAGAATTAACATAATCTTCAATTCTCCTGTCATAGGCTATTTTCACATCATTATTAGTAACTACATTTTCATTTTCTTCCAGTTCATCCAGAACCAGTCCCAATCTGGGACCCCCTCAACCAAAACCAGCAATACTAAGTCTTAGCACTGGGTTTTTGTAACCTGAGTCTTTCATTAACTCAACAACTTCAGTTTTTGCATCATCTGTAATTATCACAGCCATTATTTGCACCTCTTATAGTTTTAATAATTAACAATTTAATTAAATAGTTGACAAGCGTCAAGCCTTTTATTAAATTAACATCATCTAAAATGCTAAAAAATAATATTTTCTTGATTATATATAAAAAGAGATATATTATTCTTTTCAAAGATTCTTTTATTAGCTATAAATTGATAGACTTAAAAATTGCTTTTAAACGACACATTAATAGAAAACATATAAAAATGGAGGGTTTAATGGAACACTTTAATCTAATAGTAATAGGTGGCGATGCTGCAGGAATGAGTGCTGCTTCACAGGCAAGAAGAAAAAACAAAGACATGTCTATAGCTGTTTTTAACAAAGGAAAATTTGTTTCCTATGCAGCATGCGGTACCCCTTATCTGCTTGCCGGTGATGTAAAAAATCATGAAGACCTTATAGCTATTGATGTTGATGCTTTTATAAATAAAAGAAAAATAAACATAAAAAGACATTCTGAAGTCACAGAAGTAAATTTTGAAAAAAAAATAGTCTATGTTAATTCAAATAATTCCATATCTGAATACACCTATGACAAGCTTGTAATTGCAACAGGTGCAACTCCATTTATTCCTCCAATCCCAGGAGTGCAAAACCCCTGTACCTTTGTGCTAAGAAATCTGGAGCATGCACTTATAATTCAAAATTTTATTGAAACACATAGGCCTGAAAAGGCAGTGTTAATTGGTGGTGGATTGATTAATCTTGAACTCTCTGAGGCATTTACAAGAAATAATATTAAAACAACAATAATAGAAAAAATGCCTTCAGTTGCCGCTAATATGTCCCCTGAAATACAGAAAGTTATAAATGAAAAGCTTGCTGAACAGGGCGTTAATGTAATTCCCAATGCAGATGTTTCTGAGTTTATTTACGATAATGGAATATTAAAAATAAAAGGCTCAATGGGTACTGTAGAAACAGGATTTGCTGTTCTGTCAATAGGAGTACGCCCTAACACAGCCTTTTTGAAAAACACCCCTTTAGCATTGCATGAATCAGGTGCTATAATAGTTGATGAAAAAAGCAAAACCAATATACCTGATGTATTTGCAGCAGGTGATTGCGCAACAGTAAAAAACCTCATTACAGGTAAAACAGAGTATATACCTATTGCAACTACAGCCAATAAACAGGGACGGGTTGCAGGACTCCAGGCAGCTGGTGTTGAAACTGAAATATTCAAAGGCTCCATTGGTTCACAAATGGTAAAGATTTTTGATCTCCAGGCAGGTAAAACAGGCTATAATAGCAGGGAAGCTGAAAAACATGGAATTAAGACCATTGAAAAGGTTATGGATTGGCAGTCACGACCTGGTTATTGCCCTGAATCTGCCCCTATAATCACAAAGCTTACAGTTGATGAAAAAACGCGTAAAATTATTGGCGGTGAAATTGCCGGAACAGATGGTGCTGCTTTGCGGATAAATACAGTTGCCACAGCTATTACA
>JBBAGC010000433.1:0-2505 GCA_041655115.1 Spirochaetota bacterium
TCTTAATAAACGCTAACGTTTTAGCCACTCAAAGCCGTAGCCATCTTTAAGATAACTTTTAGCTCGAAGCATAAGTTCAAATTTAAACAAAAATATTAAACTCGAAGCGTTTATTTGGCTATGGCTTTGAATGGCTTGTTACCTGCTGTGTGTTTTTTAATCGACCCACCAAAAGTTTGTACAACACGTTTTTAACATTCCATTATCCCCATTATTAATTATGATGATTTTCTCTTTCATAGCTTCATTGTCTAAAGTGTGAATGTATTCTTTGTTAAATGCAGGTTTATGATTGGCAATTAAAATAGATTCTGGTATTTCCAATCTCTTACTTTCTAATCCTCTTTTCACCTCTCCAAATGCGATACTCAAACCATTTACGTAACCAAAAACACTTTTTAAATGTTGTTCTAATCTTCTTTTTGCATCAATACTTTTTCCAATATATAGTAGGGTATGCCCATAAATATGATGATTTCCATAAATCATATATAAACAGTCCTTTTTGTTAACTACAGATTCAGGAATTTGATTGTTGACTATTAAGGTTTGGGAACTCCAATCAATAATGATTTCCTCATATTCTACTTTCATGGTAATTTTATTAATAGTTCTATTTTTTCGTTAAGAGAAGTCTTTTTTAAAGATTTAATTAGGTCTTTTCCAAAACTTCCTTTATTTGAGATAATCTTTTCACCAACTGTTTTAAGTCTTTGAAGTTTTCCCAAAACTTCTTCTGCATTGGAAGACGATTGAATTTCTTCACTTAATCCTTTTTGGATTAAGATATAATCATTATAAACACTTCTATCTTCATTAGTAATATTGGAGTTTTTACCTTGATTTTCAGAATATATTCTTTGGTAGTCTGAACCTTTTAACATATCAATCGATCCTGATACAAAATAAAATTTAGCTTTATAAATATTTTTATCTACATCTTTTGCAAGTTGTATTATTTGATTTTGAAGTTCTATGAAATTAGATGTTTCACTATCAAAGAATGATAAATCTTCTTTTATTTCTTTTAGCTTTTCGATATATATTTCATCATTTTCTTGTTTGCTTTCACCTCCTAAACTTCCTATTCCCTTAAAATATTTTGATTTTAGATCATTTTTCTTTTCTAAAACCTTAGTTGATTGTGCTTTTAGAGCATTCATCGATATATAAGAGAAGTGTCCCGTAAAAGTGAATCTATTAATGTTATCTAAAGTGTTTTTTAACACTTGTCTTTTCTCATAAAATTCATTTTTTGAATCGAAAGCTTGATTCTTTTTTAGGTTAGCATCTTTTAGATTATCCACTTCTTTTTTTAACTCTATTAAATCATTTTCGCTAATTCTAAATGAGTTTCTTGAAATAAATTCTTCAAGTTCTTTTACCTTTTTTTCATCTGAATTCCTCCCATTAATCGCCATTTTATATTCAGTATTTTCTTTATAGTTTATAAGTTCAAATTTTTCAACTCGAATGAATTTTAAATAGCTTCTTCCGATGACTCTATTATCATCTAAAGTTTTGTCCCCACCTAAAAAATCTAATAAAAATAGTTCGGATTCAAATAAATGATTGTAACCGAGAAAACCAAGCCCATTTGTAATTGTGTCAACCTTAATTCTCTTACTTAAAAGTTCTTCCTTAGTTATGTTACCATTAAAATAGTCATTCGCTAACTTAATGTCTTCTTGAGAAAGAATCGTTTTATTATCAACTTCATTACTGTATTTGTTAGAAATGATTTTTGTGGTTAATATTCCGTCGTTATTAAAGTTGAGTTCAAAATTATTGGTTACGTCTGACAGGTTATAATTTCCAATTAAAAAACCATCATTGTTTAATTCAAATGTATATGTTTGAGGTTCATTCAATTTTTTGAATTTTAGAGTTTTAGAAGTTGTGCCGTTTATAAAAAATGTTTCTGCTAATTCACTATTAGTTTTGTCATAATCAGTCCATGTATAATTTTGCGAAAGACCATTAAATTTCCAATCTCTTGTTTTGATAGTTCCACTTATTTGCCATTTTCCATTTGGCACTCCTTCTTTGTATGTTAATATTCCTGTTTCATTTTTTGTTGTATATGTTCCTCCAGAGTTTGGAAAGTCTTTAGAATTTATTTTATATTCAAATATTCCATCACGATTCCCATTTTTAAATTTCCCATTAATACTTACATCAAGGCTTCCAACAGGGTTGGTGTTTTTAATGTGTTTTTCATACTTAAAGCTACCATGTTTCACCATTTCAGAAGATTCGTTATCTATATAATAATCGTAAGTTAAGGTTCCTCCATCGTATGATTCGGTTTTTGTTTGTGTTGTTTGCCCAAATGAATTTGCAATTACCAAGCTGGAAATAGCTAATAAAATTAATCTCATAATTAATAATTAAAAAGTTTAGCTTACTCTATCCGGTTTTCAGCATTCCCCGTTCCCGCAATTTAATGTTTAGAAACGTCAATATATGTCGGTGCTTGTCGTTTACTCAACATTGCAGGTAACG
>JBBAGC010000434.1:0-2502 GCA_041655115.1 Spirochaetota bacterium
TTCTTTGCCATGCGCAACATATGTAGGTTTCACTGGTACACCGATTGATGCAACACTTGATGTTTTTGGGAAAGTTGTTGATGCATATACAATGACTGAATCTGTAAAAGATGAAATTACTGTTCGTATTGTGTATGAGGGTAGAGCTGCCAGAGTTGCATTAAATAATTCTGAACTGGAAAAAATTGAGCGTTATTATGAAGAAGCAGCTGAAGCTGGTGCAAATAAATATCAGATTGAGCAGAGTAAAAAAGAAACTGCCAGTATGAATGCAATTCTTGGTGATCCTGACCGCTTAAAAGCTGTTGCAGAAGACTTTGTAAAGCACTATGAACGCAGGATTTCAGAGGGTGCAACTGTAAAAGGGAAAGCAATGTTTGTAAGCAGCAGTCGTGAAATTGCCTATGATCTGTATAAGAATATAATTGCACTGCGTCCACAATGGAATGAGGTTCGAGAAGCAGAAGAAGGAGCAGTATTAACAGATAAAGATCGAAGAGAATTAAAACCAATTGAACGTATTAGATTAATTGCAACCAGAGGGCAGGATGATCCAAAAGATATGTATGATCTGTTGGGTACAAAAGAACAAAGAAAAGAGTTAGATCGTCAATTTAAGAATGAAAAATCTAACTTTAAAATTGCTATTGTTGTTGATATGTGGCTTACCGGTTTTGACGTACCTTTCCTTGATAGTATTTATATTGATAAACCCATACAACAGCATAATTTGATTCAAACCATATCGCGAGTAAACCGCAGGTTTGAAGGTAAGAATAAAGGTTTGGTCATTGATTATATAGGTATAAAAAAACAGATGAATCTTGCTCTTGCAAAATATAATAAGGGTGATGAGGATAATTTTGAAGATGTAGCAGAATCCCTGGTTATAGTCAGGAATCATTTGGATCTTCTTGCAAAACTATTTCATACCTTTGACAATTCAAAATATTTTAATGGAACAACAATACAGCAGCTTAACACTTTGAATTTAGCTGCTGAATTTGTTCAAAAAACAAAAGAACTTGAAACACGATTCATGGGTCTGGTTAAGCGTTTGAAAGCTGCTTATGACATTTGTGTAGGCAGTGAAAATCTGTCTCAAACCGAAAGAGATTTCACACATTTTTATTTAGCTGTTCGGTCTATTGTATTTAAACTCACAAAAGGGACTGCGCCTGATACTGCACAAATGAATGTTAAAGTGCGTGAGATGATAAAGGATGCATTACAAAGTGATGGTGTAGAAGAGATATTTAAACTTGGCGATGAAATGAAAACTGAACAGGATATTTTTGATGAAGATTATTTGGCAAAAATAAATAAAATTAAATTACCAAATACCAAAATTAAATTGCTCCAACTATTACTTGCAAAAGTAATTGGCGAAGTCAAAAAAATAAATCGCGTTAAAGGGATCAATTTTACAAAAAAAATGCAGGATCTTGTAGAGCAGTATAATGATCGAGATGAAAATGACATATTTCGCAGTGAAGTTTATGAAGAGATGGCTGAAGCTTTAACTAACATGATATGGGAGGTTCACAAAGAATTTTCAGCTGGTGATGAGTTGGGAATAGACTTTGAAGAAAAAGCATTTTATGATATTCTAAAAGAACTCTGTATCAAATATGATTTTACATATCCGGAAGACAGGATGATAGAGCTGGCAAAAGCGGTTAAAACTCTTGTTGATGGACAGGCTAAATTTCCTGACTGGAATAAACGGGATGATATAAAATCAGCGTTAAAAGTCGGTTTAATTCTTCTTTTAGATGAATTTGGATATCCTCCAGTAGAAAGAGATGAAGTATATGTTGAAATATTTGAACAGGCTGAAAATTTTAAAAGAAATCAGATATGAATAATTGCTTTGGCACGTTTTGAGTCTGTTATATTTTTTTCTTATTTTTATAAAATAGGGGAATCCGGCGCAGGGGCGTAATGCATTACGCCCATTGTTTAAAAATGAAAGGCAGGGGCACGCCCGAAAATAACAGCATCTCCATAATAACTTTTTTATAGAAAAGAGTTGCACTTAATTGCTGAATCTGAAATATTACTGATTATATGATGAAAGAACTTAAAAAATTATTGTGTCTATTGTTGTTGATTTCTGCTTCTTTTTTTCTATTTAGCGGTTGTAAAAACAAGCAGGATTTTTCAGGAACATACACCTATCAAAGCGGTGGCTGTGAAAGCGATTCAGTAGTTCTTAAAAAAGTACAGGGATTTGGTGATAAATACTATCTTGTAACTATATATGGTAAATCATCTCCTGGCGGCATGGAGTTTCTTGGAACAATCAGTGGAAGAAAAATTGAGCTGCAAAATGGTTCTGTAATTATAAAAGATGATAAAATCGAGGTCATTTCCGGGAACAAAAGCTGTATATACGTTTTGTCCAATTAGATGGAATAATCTGCATGAAAAAAACACGACTTGATCTTTTTCTTGTTGAAAAAGGGTTTTCTTTATCCCTGGAAAAGGCCAAAAAAGAAA
>JBBAGC010000435.1:0-2500 GCA_041655115.1 Spirochaetota bacterium
CCACGCCAAAAATATTATTTACTAAAATTTTTGATTTCTCAGCTGTTGATAATTTAAAAATCTCATTACCTACTTGATAAATGATGCCTTGTTTTAAAGCGGATTTCTTTTTTGTTTCATTTTTTAAATGAAATTCAAGATTATAACGAAGTAAATAATTATATGCTCCTATTAAAAATGAACCTGAGCCACAGGCAGGGTCAACAATTTTGATATTTTTTATTTCTTCTGGAGTTAATCCTTCAATCGTTTTTCCGACAGTATTTTCTACAATATAATTTACTATATATGATGGAGTGTAATAAACACCACCCGCTTTTCTTACTTCGGGCTTTTCTTCTATTTCAATTTTATGCCCATATTTTGTTTTTCTTATATATTTAATTGTTTTCCCTAAAAATTGTTCATAAGCATTACCTAATATTTCAATAGGTAAAACAGAAAATTCATATGGGCATTTGGGATAATACATTTCTTCAATAATGACTTTAAAAGTATTATCATCAATATTTATTGATTTTAACCAATCTTCAGAAATAAAAAGACCTGAATTATATTTATCATCAGCTCTAATAAATATTTCTAATAGATGCTCATAAACATTTTCTTTTTTTGTTTTGCTAATTAAAAAATTTGGTTCTTCAATCAAACGGTCTTCTGCAATCCTTAGAAAAACTAATCTATCAATTATTTTTTGGACGGCAATATTTAGATTATATTCATCGATGTTTTCATTTTTTAAAGCTATATTGGCAGCAAGAATTTCTCGCCATTTATTCAAAAGTTCAAGAAAGCCTTTATCTACGCTTGCAGTTCCTTTTTTATTTTTATTTTCTTCAGCATAACGATCAAAGCTACCGTTTAAAATGGCTTGTTTGCTAAATGTATTTAATAAAAAATCAAAGTTTGTTTCATAGTCTTCACTGGAATAATTATCAAATAATTTATCGTAAGTGCAGTAAAATATTCTACCAATTGCAGATGAATCTTTTGGAGAAGGTTTGATTCTTGTATCATATACAGCAATTTCTTCGAAGTCAGTTAAAATTGATAATTTAAGACCTTGTGTATGCGCATATCTTCTTAATTGATAGGCGGGTTCCGGGTCATTTTTTATATCAACAGATGGCTTTTTTGCTTCTACATAAAAAACAATTTGAGGTCCAATTTTAAAAGAGTAATCCGGCTTTTTCTTTTTACCCTCTATTTCAACATTATCTTCTCTTATTACTTCTCTAAACTGTTCAATTACACCTTGTTCATTATACATATCCCAGCCTAAAGAAGAGAAAACTGTATCTATGAAATCAGCACGTGTATTATATTCATCATAATTTTTTCCCTTATAATCTTTAATGTTGTTTCTAAATAGTTCGATTTTTTCTTTTAGTTGGTCAATAGACTTGTTCATTTTTTCCTCATTAAGTCAACCGGCACGGACGCCGGTTGTTTTTACTTTATATTTCATGCCCACAGGGGGGCGGGGCAATTGCACTTAACTACTCCTTACCCGAATTATTACGTCTTATGTTTTTTATAGGGCTGAAATACGATGTATTGCGTCTAAGGAACTAAGTCTGAAGGAAAATTAAAAATCAAGCGGACTTTTAATTTTCCTTAAAGCGCTATTTGAGACCTTAGTATAAATCATCGTTGTTTTTGTATGTTGATGCCCTAATAATTCCTGAATATACCGAATATCAGTTCCATTTTCCAACAGATGTGTAGCAAAACTATGCCTTAAAGAATGAACCGAAACCTCTTTGTTAACGTTAGATTTAGCAACTGCATTTTCAAACATTTTTTGAACGGATCTTATTGAAATATGGCTTCCAGGCTCCTGACCTGCGAATAGCCACTTATCAGGTCTGTACTTCCTGATATATTCTGCTAAAATTACTTTTAAATTTTCCGCAAGAAGAGTGATTCTGTCTTTTCTCCCTTTTGCTCTTTTAATGTGAATAACACCACGATCAAAATCAATATCGCTCAATTTCATCAAAGCTGCTTCACTTACACGAAGTCCTGCAGAGTAAATTAACATCAATATAGTTCGATGTTTCAGATTTTTAGTATTTTTAAAAATAAGTTTTACATCTTCACGGCTTAGCACATGGGGAAGTTTTTTATCTTTTGATGGACGTTCAATCTGATCAGAAATTTTTATATTAAGAACTTTTAATCCATACAATTTTAACGCGCTGTGATAAAGGTTTATACTTGAGGCAGATACGCCATTGCTTATTTTATACAAAAGAAATCGCTTAATTTTGCTTTCAAAAGGTTCTGATTCATCATTTTCTAATGTGAGAAACTCCTTTAGACAAGAAGTGTAGTTTTTTATTGTTGATCTGCTATATTTAAGAAGTTTTAATTCATCACAAAATAGTTTTAATTTAGGATCTATTAAACTCTCACCAACATTTTCTTTTTTTTCGACTATTTGATTATTAATAGGGCTATAGAAATATGCTATATCAAGAATTTTGTTAAGGTTTTC